>CAYFQA010000007.1:0-17223 GCA_964345145.1 uncultured Muribaculaceae bacterium
ATATGATTATTTAAGATTGTTATATGCAAGAATAGGTATACCTCATTGTCCGACTCATAAAATACCTATTACAAGTCAAAGTATTGAAGAAATGACAAATAAAGTTTTAGCCTTTGATGAAGGAACAAGACTAGAAGTTATGAGTCCGATTGTTAGAGGTGAAAAAGGCACTCATAAAGATTTGTTTGATGATTTAAGAAAAAAGGGTTTTACAAGAGTTCGAGTCAATGGAGATGTACGAGATTTAAGTGAAGAGATTAATCTTGAAAAAAATTTAAAAGATAATATTGAAGTAATAATTGATCGTTTAGTGTTAAAAAAGGAAGATCGTAGTCGTTTATTTGAAGCAATTGAAACTTCTTGTTCTTTAGCTGATGGAAAAGTATTGATAAATATTATAGGTCAAGAAGAAATACTAATGAGTGAAAAATATGCTTGTATTAAATGTAATTTTTCTTTACCAAAACTTGAGCCAAGAATGTTTTCATTTAATTCTCCTTATGGGGCTTGTCCAGAATGTAAAGGTTTAGGAGTAAAAAATAAAATAAATATTGATTTATTAATTCCCGATCGAGAAAAAACAGTTCCAGAGGGAGGAATATTAGGATTTAATTATGAACAAAATACTTATAATGCTCAAATAGAAAAGGTTGCAGAACATTATAAAATAGATTTAAATAAAAAAATTAAAAATTATACTAAAAAAGAATTAGATTTATTATTGTATGGTACGCCAGATGAATTAAAATTTAAGTATGTATCTAATAAAGGAGACGTTAGATATCAAACTGGCAAGTTTGAAGGAATTGTAAATAATTTAGAAAGAAGATATATTGAGACAACAAGTGGATGGATTAGAGATTGGATCGAAGGATTTATGATGGAAATGACCTGTCCTGTTTGTCATGGTGCAAGATTAACAGATGATGTTTTAAATGTACTGATTAATAAAAAAAGTATTTATGATTTAACATTATTGAGTATAAAAGACTTAAATATATTTTTGGATAATTTAAAATTAACAAATGAAGAAAGAAAAATATCCGAATTATTATTAACAGAAATAAAAGATCGTTTAAATTTTTTAGAAAATGTTGGTTTAGGATATTTATCATTAGCTAGAAATGCTGGAACATTATCTGGTGGAGAAAGTCAAAGAATTAGATTAGCAACTCAGATTGGTAGTAGATTATCAGGTGTTTTATATGTGTTAGATGAACCTAGTATTGGTCTTCATCAGAGAGATAATAGTAAATTAATTAATTCTTTAAAAGAAATGAGAGATTTAGGTAATACTTTGATAGTTGTAGAACATGATACTGAAACAATGTTAGAAGCTGATTATTTAATTGATATAGGACCAGTTGCAGGTAATGAAGGTGGATATATTGTTGCTTCGGGAACTCCGAAAGAAGTTATGAAAAATAAAAACAGTATTACTGCTAAATATTTAACAGGTGAATTGAAAATAGAAATTCCGAAAACGAGAAGAAAAGGAAATGGTAAAACAATTAAAATAAAAGGAGCAAAAGAAAATAATTTAAAAAATATTGATGTTGAATTTCCATTAGGTAAGTTTATTTGTGTTACTGGAGTATCTGGTTCAGGAAAAAGTTCTTTAGTTAATGAGATATTATACAAATCTTTGATGAAAAGTGTATATAATTCTAAATATGAAATTGGCAAACATGATAAGATTATTGGTGTTGAGAATGTAGATAAAGTTGTTTTAATTAGTCAAGATCCAATTGGTAGAACTCCTAGAAGTAATCCTGCTACATATGTAGGAGTTTTCGATGAAATTAGAGATGTTTTTGTTGAAACTAAAGAAGCCAAAATAAGAGGATATAATAAAGGTAGATTTAGTTTTAATGTTAAAGGTGGAAGATGTGAAGCTTGTTGGGGAGATGGAGTTAAAAAAATTGAAATGCATTTTTTACCAGATGTTTATGTACCATGTGATGTATGTGGTGGTTCAAAATATAATAAAGAAACTTTAGATATTAAATTTAAAGGAAAAAACATTGCTGATATTTTAAAAATGCGTGTTGAAGAAGCAATAGTATTTTTTGAAAATTTTCCGAAAATTAAACACGAATTGCAAATAATGATGGATGTTGGACTTTCATATATTGAACTTGGTCAAAGTGCTCCAACTTTATCTGGTGGGGAAGCTGGCCGTGTCAAACTTGCGAAAGAATTACAAAAAAAACCAACAGGTAAGAGTGTGTTTATTTTAGATGAACCTACTACAGGTTTACATAGCGATGATATTAAAAAGTTATTAAATATTTTAAATAGAATAGTAGATAATGGTGATACAGTTATTGTAATTGAACATAATTTAGATGTAATAAAAACTTCCGATTATATAATAGACCTAGGACCAGAAGGTGGCGATGGTGGAGGAAATGTTGTTGCAACCGGAACTCCAGAAGAAATAGTTAAAGTTAAAGAGTCATATACTGGACAGTATTTAAAAAGTATATTTGCCAATAAGTCTTAAGATAATGTATACTATTAATAATAGGAGTGTGTTAAGATGAACAAAAAAGCTATTGATACGAAAGTGTTTAAAGTTTTATCTTATGTTACAATTTTATGGTTGATAGGATTAATGAGTCCTTATCGAAATGAAAAAGATGTTAAATTTCATATAAAACAAGGAATAATTTTAACTATATTTATCATTATTTTTGCTTGCATTATTTTATTAATAAACAATTTGGTTATTAATCATGTTTTTGTTGATCGAATTTTACAAGGAGCAAACGATTTTTCTGCCTATTCATTAAATGAAACTGGCCGTTTAATAAAAACTCTTTTAAATTCATTAATCTTTATAGTTTATGTAATTTTTAGTCTTATTGGAATAACAAATGTTTTAAGAGGGAGAGATAAGTTTTTACCATTAATTGGTAAATTTCCACTTATTAATAAGTTTTTATGAAAAAAAATAAATTATTAATAACCATTATAATAGTTAGTTTCATTGTACTAGTTGTAGCAATAATATTTTTAATTAAAGAACTTAGTAAAAAAGAATTTGTAGAGTCTGAAAAAAATTATAGTTATTCAAAAGAAATTTTGAAAAACATTAAAGATGATGAGTTATTAGAACAATTAGAAAAAAAACCACATTCTAAAACAATTGAAAGATTATTAAAGGATAATGAATTCAATTCAAAATATATTGAAGAATATTATCAAATAAAATATTATGATAAATTTAACTTTAGTAATAATATTAATTGTTTACTATATCTTGGTTATTCAACTGATGATATTAATTATATATTAGAAAATCATTATGACTATATAGCTCAATTACTAGAAATTGAAAAAATAGATACAAATTTTTTGAAAACTAAAAATTTTAGAATTGAAAACTTAAATAGATATTTAAATTATGGTAAAGAAAATGATATTGAAGTTTCAAAAATAGTTACTTATGTAAATATTGGTTTAGATTATCCTTTTTATGAAAATATTAATACAGTTGAAAATCCTCATGAATTAAATGTATTGGTTAACAAGTATAATAAATTACCAGATGATTTTGAACCAAAAAAGATAGTTAGTGTTTTAGGCGGACAAATGAGTGAAGTAGTAGCGCAGCCTCTTTCTAATATGGTAAAAGATATTAAATCTGCAGGATATAGTATTTGTTTTTATAGTACATATCGTTCTATTGCCCGTCAAAAGGTTAACTATAGTGGTTATGTAAAAAAATATGGAGTAAAAGGTGCTGACACAATTTCTGCTCGATCTGGACATAGTGAACATAATTTAGGTTTAGCAGTTGATTTTTGTACTACATCTGGAGTAAAAGTCAAAGAAACAGATTCTGTATATAAATGGCTTACTGATAATGCTCATAAATATGGATTTATCGAAAGATATCCAAAAGACAAATCACACATTACTGGATATGTATATGAGCCATGGCATTATCGTTATTTGGGAATAGATTTAGCTACTAAGGTAAAAGAATCTAATTTAACATATGATGAATATTATGATCTATATATAGAATAAGGAGAAATTATGAAATATTATTGTATTGGTATAAAAGGAACTGGGATGGGGACATTAGCCTGTATATTACATGATTTAGGCAATCAAGTAAGCGGTTATGATGATTCTAAAGAAAAAAAATTTACTGAAGAAGGATTAAATAAAAGAAACATTAAAATCAATTATGAAGCAACTGATCTTGATGAAGATACAATTATTACTCATTCTAAAGCTTTTAAAAAAGATCATCCAGCAATAGTAAGATTAAAAAAATTAAAATATAAGTTTATAGAATATAATAAATTATTAGGTGATGTAACAAAAAAATTTGATTCAATAGGTATTAGTGGTACTCATGGCAAAACAACGACTAGCTTGCTTTTAACAAACATTATTTCTGAAAGTCTAGGATGCAATTATTTTATTGGCGATGGAACTGGTTATGCAAATTCTAATAATGATATATTTGTTTTTGAAGCGGATGAATTTAATAAACATTTTTAAGCATATCATCCAACAACAGCAATTATTACTAATATTGAGCTTGATCATGTAGAGAGTTATAGAGGTTTAAATGATTTAAAAAATAGTTTTAGAAAATATGCTAATCGAGCAAAAAGAATAATAGCGTGTGGAGATGATAACAACATTCGAAATATTAATTTTAATAAAAAAGCAATTTATTATGGATTTAATTTAGATAATGACTTTGTAGCAAGAAACTTAATATTAGGTGAAGATGGTTGTTCTTTTGATGTTTATTATAATGGAAATTATTTTGATCATTATCACTTACCGTTTTATGGAAAACATATGATCTTAAATGCCTTAGCAGTAATATTAACGTGTGTTATTTATGGAATAGAAAAAAAAGAAATTAAGAGTAGTCTCAAAAAGTTTAAAGGAGCTAAAAGAAGATTTAAAGAAGAGATTATTGGTAATCGAATAATTATTGATGATTATGCTCATCATCCGACCGAAATAAGTGCAACATTAGAAGCTGTAAAACAAAAGTATTCAGATAAAGAAATAGTTGCTATTTTTCTTCCAAACACTTATTCAAGAACAGAAGCTTTTAAAGAAGAATTTATTAATTCATTAAATAAGGCTAACAAAGTTTATGTCATGCCAATTTATAGCGATCGTGAGAGTCAAAAAGATTTTCCGAATGTAAGTTCTGATTTAATTATTAATGAAATAGATGGTGCAGAAGAAATTACTTTAGCGTCTGTTGAAAAATTATTAAAACATGATGATGTAGTTTATTGTTTTATGAGTTGTACAAACATTTATTTAATAGTTGATAAATTCAAAGAAACATTAAAAAAGATGCTTTGATAATAAAACCTCAAATAAATTGAGGTTTTTAAATGTAATAATTAGTTTTTGACAATTAAAAAGAAATATTATAAAATACATGACATTTACCGGTTAAGGATGTGGAATGTGGAAACATTAAAAAAAGAATTGAAGGGTAGTTATAATTTTTTTATAGATTTATCGAATTATAAAAAAGATAGTCCGGGCTATGGTTTGAGTCAAGATAAGTTTTCAGATGCTAATTTATGTAGTATTGCTTCTGTTGGTTATAAGTTAAGTGCATTAGTAATTGGGGTTGAGAATGATTGGTTAGACTATGATAAAGCTAAAATCGAAGCTTTAAGAACGTTAAAAACAATTGCTAATTTAGAAAAGATTGAAGGGTTTTATTATCATTTTATTGATATAAATAGTGGTTTAAGAAAACATAACAGTGAAATTTCTACTATTGATACATCGATAATGATTGCAGGTTGCTTATTAGTTGGACAATATTTTGGGGACGAAGTTTATGAAATAGCCGATTCATTATATAAAAAAATTAATTTCCCTTGGATTGTCGATAAAAGAAATAATCAATTTTATTTTGGATATAAAAAAGAACAAGGTTTTTTTGGTTATTGGGATTATTATGCTGAACAATTAATGTTATATATTTTAGGAGCTGGTTCACCAACTTATCCAATAGGTTTAGATGTGTATAATTCATTTGTTCGTGAAAAAGGTAATTATAAAGAAAACAAAGATATTATTTATTCTTGGTTTGGGTCATTATTTACTTATCAACTTTCTCATGCTTGGTTAGATTTTAGAAACAAAATTGATCGAGATGGAATTAATTGGTTTGATAATTCAATTAAAGCAACTTTAGCGAATAGAGATTTTTGTATTGATTATAATCATCAATATCCAAGTTTTAATGAAAATTCATGGGGAATTACTGCATGTGTATATGAAAAAGGTTATCAAGGAGAACATGGCGCGGAGCCAGCACATCATAATATTTATTTACATAATGATGGTACAATTGCTCCTTATGGTGCCGTTTCTTCTATTGTTTTTACACCAGAACATTCTATTAATGCTTTAAAGCATTATTATTCAATTCCTTATTTAGTTGGTAAATATGGTTTGAAAGCAGCATATCGAATAGATCAAGATAAAAAAGTTTGGTATTCGGAAGATTTTTTAGGAATTGATAAAGGATTGACTATGTTAATGATTGATAATTATTTAAATCAAAACACATGGAAAATATTAAATGGAAATGAATATATTAAAAAATGTTTTAAAAGATTAGAATTTAAAAACAGATGATTAATCATCTGTTTATAATTATATATTTAAAGAAAATGATTTTCCTTGTTTGTTTTCTAATTCTTTTTGATATGTTGAAATTATTATATCTTCAATATATTTTTTATGTTTTTCAATTTCATATGCTAATTTAAGTTGAACCTTTGCACGATGTAAATTATGATTTTTGATTTTAGGATTAACTTTAAAATAAGTATCTCCATTGACATAATCTTTTAAAAATCTCATACCTAATTCTAAAGTAATAATATGTAAGGCGTTAGCAATGTTTTTAATTTCCGTTTCAGTAAATATATCAGCAGTTTCACTAGCATAGCCTTCAATAAAAGATTTTAAAATATCAAAATTAATTGTAATTAAATCAAGATTAAATTCTTCTTCACCAGCTTCATTAATTAAAGATCTTAAAGCATCTGCTGGATCAGATAGAATGCCAGGCATTACAGTATCAAGATCAATTACTGATGTATGTCCAGATTCCCAACAAATTAAAACATTATTAATTTTTGTATCATTATGATTTAATCTTTTTTTAATTTTTCCCTCTTTGACTAAATTATTAAATAAAGGATAGAAATTTTGTCTTTGATTGATAAAATCTATTTCTTCTTGGCAATTACTAACTCGTCCAGCTTTATTAGTTTTAATATCATTTGTAAATTCATTATATATATATTCGGTATCATGAAAATGTTCAATTGGATCTCTTAAACCGTCTTCAGGATAATCACTTACTAATCTTAAAAAATTACCAAATGCTTGACCAATTATGTATGGAACTTCATCTTTTATTAAGCTTGGAACTTCAGACATATCATTATAACTAATAGCGTTTGTAATTTGTTTATAAACACGCCAGTATTCAGGCTTATTACGACTATGACAAATATGATATGATTTATCATCATTAGTATTAACAACTTGTAGGATTTGAGCACCATTATTTTGGTTTTGTTTCATATGATTTGTAACTTTTTCAATTCTTTGCATTAATATTTCTGGCTCTTTAAAAACTTCAGTATTTATCCTTTGAAAAATATACTGATTTCTTTTTCCTTCATTAATAAATGATAATGAATATGTACTATTTATATTACCCCCACTTAATTCTTTAATTTCAACTAATTTTCCTTCTATAGAAAACATTCTTGCTATTTCTTCAATCTTTTTCATTCAAAACCTCTCCTGTAATCATTCTAACATATTTAATTAAATAATTGCATTTTGTCTTTATTTTAAGTATACTTTTATCTAAGGGAAGTGTTTCAGATGCGAAATTTTACAGAACAAGAATTAGTAAGAAGAGAAAAATTAAATTACATTAAAGAACAAGGTATTGATCCGTTTGGACAAAAGTTTAATGTAACATCTAATTCAAAAGATATTAAAGAAGAATTTTTTTTATTTACTCATGAAGAATTAGAAAGTTTAGCTCATGAAGTAACAGTTGCGGGAAGAATAATGACTAAACGTGGTAAAGGTAAAGTTGGTTTTTTTCATTTGCAAGATCGTTATGGACAAATTCAGGTTTATATTCGCAGTGATAATGTTAGTGAATTAGAATATGATTTATTTGATCGTTCAGATATTGGTGATATTGTTGGAATCACTGGAACAATTATGAAGACTAATACTGGTGAGTTAAGTGTAAGAGCAACTAATTATACTCATCTAACAAAAGCTTTAAGACCATTACCAGAAAAATTTCATGGTTTAACAGACATTGAAGAAAGATTTCGTCGACGTTATGTTGATTTAATAATGAATGAAGATGCTAGAAGAACTGCATTTATGAGACCAAGAATAATTCGTAGTATTCAAAATTATTTAGACAATAAAGGATTTGTTGAAGTAGAAACTCCAATTTTAGGAACAATACTAGGTGGAGCAAATGCCAGACCATTTATTACACATCACAATACTTTGGATATATCTATGTATTTACGTGTGGCAACAGAACTTAATTTAAAAAGATTGATTGTAGGCGGTATGGATCGAGTTTATGAGATAGGAAGATGTTTTAGAAATGAAGGGATGGATAAAACTCATAATCCAGAATTTACAATGATGGAATTATATCAAGCTTATGGTGATTTAGAAACAATGATGGAGATTGCAGAAGGAATTTTTAGTCATGTTGCTTTAGATGTATTAGGAACAACAGAAGTTGAATGGCAAGGACAAACAATTTCGTTGAAACCACCATATAAAAGAATAAGTATGACTGAAGCAATAAAAAAAGAAATCGGTATTGATTTTACTGATAATATATCATTAGATGAGGCTAAAAAGTTAGCTAAAGAACATAATATAGAAGTTGAAGATCACTTTGGATATGGACATATTATTGCTGAGTTTTTTGATAAATATGTTGAAGAAAAAATCATTCAACCAACATTTGTAATTGATTATCCACTTGATATAAGTCCACTTGCTAAAAAGAAAAAAGATGATGAAAGATTTACAGAAAGATTTGAAATATTTATTGCAGGTAAAGAATATGGTAATGCATTTACAGAATTAAATGATCCAATTGATCAATATGAAAGATTTGAAGCACAAGTACAAGAAAGAGAATTAGGCAATGATGAAGCAACTGAAATGGATCTGGATTTTGTTGAAGCATTAGAATATGGGATGCCACCTACAGGTGGTTTAGGAATTGGAATAGATCGTTTAATTATGTTTATTACTGGCAACGATACAATCCGTGAAATTATTTTGTTTCCAACAATGAAATTAAAATAAAAAAAGGAGGGATTTGGATGATTGAAGACTTAGATAAAATAAAGATATTTGGCTTATATCCAGGTGCGATTACTGAGCCGCATAAAGTTAGAACTCTTTAAGAAGCAGAATTATATCATTTTATTAATTCATTAAGTTTGAAAATCCAGCAAAAGGAAGATGAAGCAAAAAAAGAAGGAAAAGAAGTTGATGTTTCAGAAGAAAGATATGCTTTGGCTTTTGCAATTAACCAAACGAGAAAATTTGGAGTTACTTTACCTTGGCCTAGTTTGGGTGAAGAAATGACAACAACACCGACATTTAATGTTTGGTATGGATTTTATCATAATCATTTTAACTACAATATGAGTAAAGCAGCATTAAAGTCTTATCAAAGAACTTTACTACGTGGTGGTAATACTCAAAAGTATTTACCAAAAGGAAATTGGAAAGATATGTTAGAAAATCCAATAGCAAAACAATTAGAAAGAAAATAGATTTACAATGTTTTTGTAAAGTGCTATAATTTTTAAGAGGAGGATATATTATGAAAAAATTTTTTGAAAAAAACAGTTTAATAAAAGTGGCAACAATAATGTTAATAATATCAGTTGTATTAACTTGGATTATTAAAGTACCTGTTGGTGATGGTACTTATCAATATCATCGTGCAGGAATTATTGATTTTTTTAGTTTAATAACTATTGGTTTAGAAGTTTTTTCACATTTTGCAACTTTGTTATTTATAACTGCTGGTTTTTATGAATTATTAAGTAGAACAAAAGGTTATCAAATTATAGTTGAAAAATTTTCTAGTAAATTTAAAAAATCAAAAGAAAAATCATTAGTATTTTCAATTGTTACAATGTTAGTATTTACATTATTATCATCTGTATTTATTGATCCGATGGCATTAATTTTATTTGCACCATTTTTTATTACACTAATTTTAAAAATGGGAAAGGATAAAATAACTGCACTTTTTGCAACTTTTGGTGGAATTTTAATTGGTACAATTGGTAGTTTATATAGTTCACCAATTACTGGTCAAATTATAGATAGTTTTAGTGTCGAATCAACTGATAAATTTATTTATAGAATTGCAGTGTTAATTGTAGTTTACTTAGCTGGTGTAGCATTCTTAATTATTCATAACTTAAAACAAAAAAAATCAGAAAAAGTTGTTATACCAGAATTATTTGAAGTAAAAGCACCAAAATCAACTGATAAAGGCTGTGTTGGTATAGGTATTATTTTATTAACTTTATTTATTTTAGTAATACTAGGATTTTTCCCTTGGGGAACAATACTAAGTTCTGAATGGACTCAAAAACTATATGATGGTTATATTAATTTTAAAATAGGAGGAGTTAAAATATTTGATTCATTAATTGGACCAAAAGTTTATGATTTCTCACTACAATTTGGTAATTGGAGTATGATTACTGCTCAAGCAGTAGTGTTAGCAGTTTCTATTTTAATAGCTTTATTTTCTAAGATTAATGTTGATGAATTTATTGATTCATTCTTAACAGGGTTTAAAAAAGTTGGAAAACCAGTTTTAATAATAATTTTAGCTTATTTAGTAATGCTAATAAGTTTACAATTCCCAGTTTTAATTGGCTTAACTGAAAAGTTACTACCAAAATTCAACTATTTTGTTTCAGCTATTCTTGCATTTTTTGGTTCATTGTTTGGAGTTGAATTTAGATATGTATTAACTCTGACTGGTAATCAAATGCTACAATTACATCCAGAAAATATTAATCCAAGTACATTAGGTGTTATTTTCCAAACTGTTTATGGATTTGTTCAATTTTTCGCACCTACAAGTTTATTCTTATTAGTAGGTTTATCAACATTAGAAATTTCATATTCAGAATGGTTAAAAAAATCTTGGATGTTCATTGCTGCAACATTTGTAATAACATTAGAGACAATAATATTAGTTACACAATTATAATGATAAAAGGAGTCGATGACTTCTTTTTACTTGTAAAAATGTATTTAATAAATTATACTTTAATTGGTGGAGCATATGAAATTAAATAATAATGGTTGGGGTTACTTAATGATGTTTGCTTTTTTATCAATATTGATAATTGCTATATTTGTTGCTTGGTATTATGCATATGATGTATATAAAGGTATAGAGAAATTAAATCCAGATTTTTCAAGTAGTAAAAACAAAACCCAAGTTATCGATAATAGAAGAGAAAATTATTATTTAGAATTAGAAGAAAAGCTTAAAGGGTCAGCAAGAAAATATATTTTTACAACAGATTACAATTGTAATGAGCCTATATGTATTTTAAAATATGAAGAATTAAGAAAAATGGGATTTATTGATATAGTATTTGATTATGATACTGCGAATGAATGTGATGGTTATGTTGAGATAACATTAGAAAATGAAAAAGCTTATTTAAAATGTGATAATTATGTAACGGAGGGATTTAATTGAGAAAAATGAAAAACAATTCATTCTTTTGGGGAATAATTATGTTTGCTTTAGTCGCATTTGTAGGTGTGTATGCTGCACATTATGCTAGTAATGAAAAATATATTCAATTAGAAAAAAGAATGGTTGAAGCTATTAAAAGTGATACTAAGCTTATGGATGAAATAAAAAATTCTGATCGTAATTCTATAATGAATGATACAATTAAGAATAAAGTAAATCTAGAAGTAGAAGGCGATATGTGTGTTGGAGAAGTTAAAGTTGTAAAAAATATATTTGGTACATTTTTTAGACCAAAATTAACATGTAATAATTATAAAACATTTCAACTTTTTTGTAATTGATAAAAAAATTTGCTAATGATATACTATACATAATAGAGAGTAGGGAAAAAATGAATAAAAATTGTTTAAATTGTGGAAGACAATTAACAAACGAAGAAAAATTTTGTCCGAGTTGTGGAACTCCAGTTAATAATGAAGTTAATCAACAGACCGTGCAAAATGAACAAGTTAATCAGCAACCAATGTCAAATCAGCCAATGAATAATGTACCGATGGGAAATCAACCAATGCCAAATCAGCCAATGAATAATATGTCGATGGGAAATCAACCAATGCCGAATCAGCCAATGAATAATATGCCGATGGGAAATCAGCAGTTTCCAATGTATGGAAATCAACCAATGCAACAAAAGAAATATACAGGAATAATTGTAGGTGTAATTGGCTTCTTTGCGTTAGTTATAGTATTAGGTGCAGTGTTTGCTTTTGTTTTACCAATATTTAATGGACCAAAAAGGACTGTTTTAACACTTTGTAATAGTTTTATTGTAAAACCAGATTATGATAAATTAATAACAGTTGTTTATGATGATGTAGAAATAACAAGAGAAGAATTTAATGAATTTGCTAAATATCTTGAAGAAGCTAAAGAAATGAATGGAATTACTAAAGTAACATGCGCTGTAGGAAAAATTGAAGATGTATCAAGAAGTGAATTAGATGATTTTAAAGATGAATATGGTTCAAAAGTTACATCTGTAAACAATGTTGAAATGAAAGTAACAACAAAAAGTAAAAAAGATGGTGTAGAATCAGATTCAACAAATGTCAAAGTATTTAAAATAAACGGCAAGTGGTATGTTGATGATATTGGCTTAGATAATTTTTAATAAATAAAAGTTTAAGAAATATAACCTTATCAAGAGTAGTGGAGGGACAGGCCCTGTGAAGCTCAGCAACCTATTAAATTAGGTGCTAAATCCTGCGGGAAACCGAGAGATAAGTATTTAATTTTAATACTCAAGGTTTCTTGGGTATTTTTAATGTTCTAGAAGGAGGAATTATGAACAAAATATTTACATCAGAATCAGTAACAAGTGGACATCCAGATAAAGTTTGTGATCAAATCTCAGATGCAATTTTGGATGCTTATATGAAAGGAGATCAAGAATCAAGAGTGGCTTGTGAAACAGCAATTTCTAAAGATAAAGTAATGATATTTGGTGAGATAACATCCAAAACAGAAGTTGATATTCAAAGAATAGTTATAGAAACAATTAAAGAAATTGGTTATACAAACGAAAATATAGGATTTGACCCAGATAATGCTAAAATAATAGTAGATATAAGTAAACAATCACCAGATATTGCTTTAGGAGTTAACAAAGAAGATATTGGAGCTGGGGATCAAGGAATGATGTTTGGATTTGCTGTTAATGAAACAGAAAACTATATGCCATTATCAATTAATCTTGCTCATAAATTAACAAAAAGATTAGAAGAAGTAAAAAAAGAAAATATAATTGATTATTTAAGACCAGATGGAAAGGTTCAAGTAACTATTGAATATGTAAATGATCAAGAAAAAAGAATTCATACTTTGATTTTATCTACTCAACATAAAGAAGATGTTGATGTTGAAAAATTAAGAGATGATATAAGAAAATATGTAATAGACTATATAATAAGCAAAGAAAAAGTAAAGATTGATGAAAATAGTTTAATACTAATTAATCCAACAGGAAGGTTTGAAATAGGAGGGCCTAAAGGTGATGCTGGTTTAACAGGAAGAAAAATAATAGTTGATACATATGGTTGTCATGCTCATCATGGTGGAGGAGCTTTTAGTGGTAAAGATTATACTAAGGTTGATCGAACAGCTGCTTATTATGCGCGTTATGTAGCTAAAAATTTAGTTGCTAGTAATATATGTACTAAATGTGAAATAGGTGTTTCATATGCAATTGGCCGGTCTAAACCGATTGGATTAACAATCAATACATTTAATACTAATACAATATCAAATGAAAAAATATTAGATATTGTTAATCAAATATTTGACTTTAGTCCTAAAAATATGATTGAAGAACTTAATTTAAAAAATATTACTTATCAAAAATATTCTACATATGGTCATTTTGGTAAAGATGATTGTCCATGGGAAAAACTGGATAAAGTAGAAGAAATAAAAAAACATTTAATTATTGACAATTAAAAACAAGTATATATAATAACTTGTAATGTGGGGGATGGAAATGGAATTAATGTTAAGAGAAGATTATAAAGCACCATTTTATGCTTTATATCAAAAATTAAGTTAAAAGTGTTTAGAAAATGGATATGAAAATACATTGAAATAATGGTTAAACGAAAGAATTGAATTAATTAATAAGCTATATGAAGCAGTAAATATATTTAATAATGAAAAATTATCTAAAGAAGAGCGTGTTAATGCCATGTTAAAATATTTTATTGTTCATTTATATTATGATGAATTTGCAAACGTTGCAAAACAAATAATCGGTTCAGATGAAATTACAGAAACTCGTATTAAAACTAGATTAATGTTGAAAAAAAGTGAAATTGATTTTGAAGGTAATTATGTAATCAATTTTTATAAAGCATATATAATACATGATCAAAAATTAAATATAGATGTAGATCATCAATATACAGCAGAAGAGTTAAAAGAAATGATAGATAATAGACAAATAGTTATATATGGTATTAATGGTATACATGAGACAATAACATGTGATGCCAAAGAAATTGCTAAATATCATATTGATGAGTATCG
The DNA here is from genome assembly GCA_964345145.1 of uncultured Muribaculaceae bacterium. Lineage (GTDB taxonomy): Bacteria > Bacillota_I > Bacilli_A > RF39 > UBA660 > JAAZHN01. The sequence goes on from CAYFQA010000007.1 coordinate 14,924, forward strand.
ATCATTTGGTGAAGGATATTATACTCATGATGAATTGACCCGTAAAAAATTAGTGGGTAGTATATTTGTTGAACCAATATTTGAAATAATAAAAAAATTAAATCCTAAACAACGTGTTGATAAAGTGAAAGAAGATTTTAAAAAAATGTGTGTTGATCTTGGTAACAGTTTGGAAGATTTAAAAATAGAAAATTCAAATGAGGTTACAAGGTATAGAAAGTTACGTAAAATTTTAGGTAATTCAATTTCATCTAAAAATAATTAAATAGTTAATTTAAAGAACAATTTTAAAAAAATATTCTTTATGTATTGACAAATGTATTTAATAAGTGATATATTAAATCCGGATTGATTTGGGTTCTGCCTTAGGTGGAACCTAAAATTAAGTGAAAAATGATACACCAGGATGTGTGTATATGAAAGGAGATATTATGCCAACAATAAATCAATTAGTTAAAAAAGGTCGTAAAAGTAAAACTCGTAAAGGTAAAAGTCCAGTATTAAATATTGGTTTTAATAGCTTAAAGAGAAAAACTACAGATACTAATCATCCACAAATGAGAGGTGTTTGTACAAGAGTAGGAACTCGTACACCAAAAAAACCAAACTCAGCTTTAAGAAAATATGCTCGTGTTAGATTATCGAATGGTCGAGAAGTAGATACTTATATACCAGGAGAAGGTCATAATTTACAAGAACATAGTGTTGTTTTAATAAGAGGCGGTAGAGCTCAAGATTTAATCGGTGTTCGTTATCACGTAGTTCGTGGAGCACTTGATACAGCTGGAGTTGAAAATCGTAAACAAGGCCGTAGTAAATATGGTACTAAAAAAGATAAAAAGAAATAAAATAAAGGAGGATTTATATGCGAAAAAGACGTGCAGAAAAAAGAGATGTATTACCAGATCCAATTTATAATTCTAAAATTGTTACTAAATTAATAAATCAAATTATGCAAGATGGAAAAAGAGGAACAGCAGAAAGAATATTTAGAGAAGCATTTAAAATAGTTGAAGAACAAACAGATGAAGACCCAATGGATGTATTTAATAAAGCATTAGAAAATATTAAACCAATTCTTGAAGTTAGATCGAGAAGAGTAGGTGGTTCTAATTATTCTGTTCCAGTTGAAGTTAGACCAGAGCGTAGTCAAACTTTAGCACTTAGATGGTTAGTAAATTATGCTAAAACAAGAAGTGGACATGGAATGGCAATTAATTTAGCAAATGAAATAATGGATGCAGCAAAAGGTGTTGGTGGTGCTGTTAAAAAACGTGAAGATACTCACAGAATGGCTGAAGCTAACAAAGCATTTGCTCATTATAGATGGTAGGAGATGAATATGGCTCGAGAAATAAAATTAGAAAATATTAGAAATATAGGAATAATGGCTCACATTGATGCTGGTAAAACTACATTTACTGAAAGAGTCTTATTTCATACTGGTCGTACCCATAAAATAGGTGAAACTCATGATGGAGAATCACAAATGGATTGGATGGATCAAGAAAAGGAACGTGGAATAACAATTACTTCTGCAGCAACAACAGCTTTTTGGAAAGGTTATCAATTAAACATAATCGATACCCCAGGACACGTAGACTTTACAATTGAAGTAGAAAGAAGTCTAAGAGTATTAGACGGAGCAATAACAGTTATTGATGCTCAAAATGGAGTTGAACCACAAACTGAAACTGTTTGGAGACAAGCAACAGAATTTAAAGTTCCAAGAATGATTTTTGCAAATAAAATGGATAAAACTGGAGCAGATTATGAATTTAGTTTAGATTCAATTGAAAAAAGGTTGGGTGTAAAAGCTAAAGCAATTGCTTGGCCAATTGGAGCAGAAGATTCATTTAATGGAATTGTTGATTTAATAGAAATGAAAGCATACCAATATGATGGTCATGAACATGAAGAAGCTGTCGAAATAGAAATTCCAGAGGAACTTAAAAATTTAGTAGCTGAAAAAAGAATTGAACTTATTGAAACAGTTGCTGATTATGATGATGAGTTAATGGAAAAATATTTAGAAGGTGAAGAAGTTACTGTTGAAATGTTAAAAAGAGCGATACGTAAAGGAACGTTAGCAGTTGATTTTTTCCCAGTAATGCCAGGTAGTGGTAAAGCAAATATGGGTGTTAAATATGCACTTGATGCAGCTTTAGATTATTTACCAAGTCCAATTGATATCGCTGCAATTGAATGTATTGATATGAATGGCAATGATGTTTTAAGAAGTCCAAGTGATGATGAACCATTTACTGCATTAGCATTTAAAGTTATGACAGATCCATTTG
>CAYFQA010000008.1:0-16654 GCA_964345145.1 uncultured Muribaculaceae bacterium
TCATTTGTAATTAAAACTCCACCAGCTCCATTCTTATTGAAGAAAGCTGCTAATGGCGTAAAAGGTAGTTCTAAAGGCGCAAATGAAGTAGTTGCAACAATTTCTCAAGATGAGCTAAGAAAAATAGCAGAAATTAAATTACCAGATTTAAATGCTTATGATGTAGAATCGGCAATGGAAATAATCGAAGGTACTGCTCGTAATATGGGAATTGCAGTTAAAGGTATAAGCGATGTTGAAATGGCTGAACAAGCTGCAGAAGCTGCTAAAGAAGAAATTGAAATGCAAAAACGTGCTGAAGAATTGGCAGAACTTGAAGAAGCTCAAGCGCAAGCTGCAGAGGCAAGTGCTGAAGTTGAAGTCATCGGTGAAAAAGATGATGAAGACAATGAAGAAGATAATGAATAATCCGCTAATAAACCACAATTAGAAAGGAAATAAATATGAGAAAACAAGGTAAAAAGTATGTGGAAGTTTCTAAAAAAGTAGAGAAAAATAAATTATATACTTTAGAAGAAGCAATAAAATTACTTAAAGAAACAAGTATTACTAAGTTTGATAGCACTGTTGAAGTAGCCATTAAAGCAAATGTTGATCCAAAGAAAAATGATCAAAGTATTCGTTCATCATTAGTATTACCTCATGGTACTGGAAAAACTAAAAAAGTTTTAGTTTTAGCTAAAGGTGATGCTGCAGAAGCTGCTAAAAAAGCAGGTGCTGACTTTGTTGGTGAAAAAGAACTGATTGAAAAAATAGAAAAAGAAAATTGGTTTGACTATGACGTTATTGTAGCTACACCAGAAATGATGCCTTTATTAGGTAAGATAGGTAAAGTTTTAGGACCAAAAGGTTTAATGCCAAATCCTAAAGTTGGTACAGTTACTCAAACTCCAGATAAAACAGTAGAAGATATTAAAAAAGGAATGATTGAATATAAAACAGATTCTTATGGAAATATTCATAGTATATTTGGAAAAGTATCATTTACTGAAAAACAATTAAAAGAAAACTTAGAGTATTTAATCACAAATATTAATCGTAATAAACCAACAAGTGTTAAAGGTAATTTATTTAAAAATATTTCTGTGTCTACAACTATGGGTCCAGGAATTAAAATTGATTTAAATTCTTTTGACATTTAAATTAAAGTATAATATAATACATTTGAACTGAAAAAACATCCAAAGACAGTAGGGACTGAATAGTTTAATAATCCTACCGAGGAAGTTATAAAATATTCGTATTTTAAACTTTCTCTTTGGAGAAAGTTTTTTAATAATATAAGGAGGCAATATGGCAAGTGAAAAAAATCTTAGTTTAAAAAATGAAATGGTTAATGAAATCAAAGATAAGATGAATAACTCAGAAACTATGATTGTAGTTGACTATAAAGGAACAGATGTTGCTAGTATCAGTGAACTAAGAAGAGAACTAAGAAAATCAAATAGTGATATTAAAGTTTATAAAAACACTTTAGTAAGAAGAGCATTAAATGAACTTGGATATGATTTAGATTCATTCTTAGTTGGATCAAATGCATTTGTATTTGGTCAAGAAATAATTGAACCAATTAAAACTGTAGATCAATTTGGTAGCAAAAATAAAAATTTAGAAATTGTTACTGGAATTATTGAAGGTAAAATAGTTGATGTCAATGTTATTAAAGAATATGCAACTATTCCATCATATGAAGGCTTACTAACAATGTTTGCTGGTGGATTATTAGAACATGTTCGCAACTTAGCTATTAGTTTAGATTTAATAGCGCAAGGAAAAGAAGAGTAAGGAAAAGGAGAGAAGAAAGATGGCAAAATTAAGTACAAAAGAAATTATCGACGCAGTAAAGGAAATGAAAATTCTTGAAGTAAAAGAATTAGTAGATGCATTAAAGGAAGAGTTTGGAGTTGATCCTTCAGCAGTAGCAGTAGCAGCAGCACCAGCAGCTGGTGGAGCTGAAGCGGCAGAATCGGCAACAAAAACAGTAGTTTTAAAAGATGCTGGTACTTCGAAAGTTGCAGTTATTAAATTAATTCGTGAAATTACTGGTCTTGGTTTAGTTGAAGCTAAAGGTGTAGCAGATAATGGTGGAAATGTTAAAGAAAATCTTCCAGCAGAAGAAGCTAACAAAATTAAAGCTCAATTAGAAGAAGCTGGCGCAACAGTAGAATTAGCTTAATAAAAACTATATATATAGAGAGTGTTTTTATGTTTGAAATTGTGTTAAAATTGAATTGGGTGTAATGAATGAAAGAAAAAATAATTGAAGTATTAACCAACACAAGTAAAAAAATGAGTATTCATGATTTAGCAAAGTCATTAAAAGAGAAAGATGAAAGTAACATCTTAAGTTTTTTGAATGAGTTAGAATCAGAATATAAAGTATATAAAACTAAAAAAAATAAATATATGTTGTTTGAAAGAAATGAATTTTTAAGAATTGGTAAAATTAGTATTAATAAAAAAGGTTTTGGTTTTGTTGAAAGTCCATTACATGAAGAAGATTTGTATATAAATAAAGAAGATTTAAATGGAGCTGTTGATTCAGATGAAGTTTTAGTAAGCGTTAATTTAGAAAATAATTCTGGAAAAGTTTTAAAAGTAATTAAAAGAGATTTAGATAATTTAATTGGAGAAGTATATTTTGAAAATAATAAATGTTATGTTCGCTTGGATGACAAAAGAAAAGAATTAAAAATATTGATTAAAGATGATAAAGTAAAAGATGTTGTTGACGGTACTAAAGTAAAAATTGAAATGTTAAAAGAAAAGGGTAAATTAAAATATATTGCTAAAATAGTCAAAATAATTGGACATAAAAATGATCCAGGGGTAGATATAAAAACTATTTCTTTAAAATATGGTTTTGATGAGGAATTTAATGAAGAAATTGAATCATATATAGAAAATATTCCTCATGAAGTAAGTGAAGAAGAATTAGTTGGTAGAAAAGATTTGACTAATAAGATAATATTTACAATTGATGGTGATGATACTAAAGATATAGATGATGCTTTAAGTTTAGAGATGAATGGTAATTTATATCGATTAGGTGTCCATATAGCAGACGTTTCTCATTATGTTAAACATAATAGTATTCTTGATAAAGAAGCACTTGCAAGAGGAACAAGTTGCTATTTAGTAGATTCGGTTATACCGATGTTACCACATAAATTATCGAATGGAATTTGTTCTTTAAATCCAAATCAAATTAGATTAACACTAACATGTTTAATGGATATAGATTCTAAAGGTAATGTTGTTAATTATGAAATATTTCCAAGTTATATTAAATCTAAAATTCAAATGACTTATAATAAAGTAAATGATATTTTAATGAGAGATATTGTTGATTCTGAATATATTCAATATAAAGATACGTTATTATTAATGAATGATTTGGCAAAAATACTTCGTAAATATAAAAATAATCGAGGATATTTAAATTTTGATATAAAAGAAGCTAAAATTATTGTTGATGATAAAGGTGAAGCTATTGATGTAGTTTTAAGAACAAGAGAAGATGGAGAAAAATTAATTGAAGATTTTATGATCGTGGCTAATGAAACAGTTGCAACTCATATTAATAATAAAGGACTTCCATTCATATATCGAACTCATGATAAACCAACTCCAGAAAAAGTAGAACAATTTTTAACTTCTGCTGTACTTTTTGGTTATAAACAAACAGAAAAATTAAAAAATTATGAACCAAAAAGTATTCAAGGTGTGTTAAATGATATAGTTTTATTAGATATGAAAGCTATTTTAACTAATTTACTTCTTAGAAGTATGAAAAAAGCAATGTATACTAAGGATAATTTTGGTCATTATGGTCTTGCGAGTCCTTGTTATACTCATTTTACAAGTCCAATTAGAAGATATCCTGATTTAACAGTACATCGCTTATTAAGGAAATATATTTTTGAAAATGATACAAAAGGTGATTTAAGTAATGAACTTAACTATATTGCTGAGCAATCAAGTTTAAGAGAACAAGCGGCAATTGAAGCAGAGCGTGAAGTTTTTGATATGAAGGCTGCAGAATATATGTCTAAACACTTAGGTGAAGAATTTGAAGGAACAATTTCAGGTGTTAATAATTTTGGTTTCTTTGTTTCATTGCCAAATTTAATTGAAGGTTTAGTTCATATTTCTACATTAGAAAGCGATCATTTTATTGCTGATGAGTTAAATCATACAATGACGGGTGAACATCATGGAAAAAGGTATCGTTTAGGAGATATGGTTAAAGTTCAATTAGTTAAAGCAAATAAAGAAACCGGGGATATAGACTTTGTTATTGTAGGTGAAGAAGATGGAAATAAAGAATAAAAAAGCCTATTTTAATTATTTTATTGAAACTGAATATGAAGCAGGTATTGTTTTAAAAGGGACCGAAATAAAGTCAATAAGAAAAGGTTCGGCTAATATAACAGATTCATATGTTAGAATAAAAAACAATGAAGCATTTATTATAAATATGTATATTGCTAAGTATGAACAAGGAAATCAATTTAATCATGATGAAAGAAGAGAAAGAAAACTACTGCTTAATAAAAAAGAAATATTGAAATTAAAATCAGGTGTTATGCAAGAGGGATATAATATTATTCCTTTGAAATTATATATTCATAAAGGAAAAGCAAAAATATTAATTGGTTTAGCTAAAGGTAAAAAATTATATGATAAAAGAGAAGTAATAAAAGCTAGAGACTTAGAAAGAGAAAGGAAAAGTTTTGAATGAAAAGAAGATTAAATGATGAAATAGTAATACATGAAAGAAAAATTTCAGAAAATAAAAAGGAGTTATATGCTATTAAAGATAATAGATTAATACATATTGATTGTCTATATGAAGATGATCATTATCAAGATAGATATGATTATGATTCTAATTATTTAGTTACGTATTCACAAAGCATCTATGATCCTGAGGAAAAATATTTAAATCGAGTTTATGATATTAAAGAGCAAGAACTAGTTGATTTAGATGAATATACAGAGAAATTGTTTGAAAACATGTTTTTAAAAGGAAAATCTTTTAGTTTTAGAGTAGTAGCAAGTGCTTTAAGAGGTATAGATTTAATAGATGGTAAAAAAACATTAGATTTGATGTTTTATATGTCATCTAATCAAGAAGTTTTAAAAGAAGAAGTTATTAGTGAAATATTATTTCAATATCCAGAATTAAGTTTTGTAATCAATTATGATTTTGAAAGAAAAGGAATAAAAGAATTATTAGATTGGGTAATAGAGAATGAAAATAAATATGAAGATGGGATAATATTAACATCTATTCATAAAAAGATTGAAAATTTAAAATATCAGGAAACTTATCAAGAAACTCAACAATTAACTCTTACGTAATATAATCAACATTGACAAAACGCACTTAAATTGGTATTATATCAAAGCTATAAAGGGGGAAAATTTTATGAGAATTGGTCTTGATGTAGATGGGGTATTAATAAATCAAGAAAAATATCAATTAAAAAAAGGAATAAGTTTTTTTAAAAAACAATATATTAAAGAATATTATAAAAACAATAAAATTAAATTAAAATCTAAAGACATTCAAGTACAAGATATAGTGACTGGAAAAGATTTTTATACTAATAAAGATATAGATTTAACTAAACCGTATATTACAATTGATTCTAATGGTTATGGAATCAAAGATGTTTTTATGTGTGGTGTACGTGATGAAGAAAAGTTTTGGTATCGATATATGGCGCCTTATGCATTTTTTGCACCATTTAGAAAGGATGCTTCAAGGATAATTAATCAACTTCATTCTGAAGGACATCAGATTTATCCTGTTACTTCACGAGCTAAAGCTAATGAAAAAAATATAATAGGATTATTTCAAAGAGCAGTTTTAACATTAAGATTAAAGTTAAATAAAATACCTTATGAAAAAATAACTTATTGTTCATATAAAGATGGATTAGAAAATCCAGATAAAATAAAAGCATGTATTGATAATGAGTTAGATTTAATGATTGAAGATAAAAAAAGTATTGCTGAAGCGATTGAAGAAAATACTAATACGCAGACATTCCTTTATTCAACTAGGCATAATGCTGATATTGCTAATAAAAATATTTTAAGATTTGTAAACTTTAGTGAATTATATAACGGAATAAGAAAACATTATGAGAAAGAACAGTTTGTTACTTTATCAAGAGAAGAAAAAGAAAAATTATCAAAAGAAGATTTACAAAAATATTATAAGATGTATCGTGATTATCATACTAAGTATGTATATGATAAAGAAGTAGCGGCATTTAGAGCAGAAAAATTAAAAAGATCAATTAGAAGATTAAGATTTGTTTTTGATAGAAAAGTTAAACATAGAGTAATTAACAGTGCAAAAATACCAAAAGAAAAAGGAATAATTATTACAACTAACCACCGTGATATGTTAGATATTCCTTTAATAATGCGTGTTGTTGGTGAAAGACCATATAACCCTATGTTAAAATCCGAATTTTTAGATACAAAAGTAGAAGGATATTTTACTGAAAGAGGTTGTATTTTTGTTAAAAGAAATGATAAATCAATTAGAGAACAATCTCGTGAAACAGCAGTAAAAAGAGTCTTATCTGGACATGATGTTGTAATATGCCCAGAAGGAACAAGAAATAAAACAAAAAACCCATTATTAGATTTTGACTTTGGAGCAGTATCAATTGCTAGAAATTCTGGAAAACCAATTTATCCATGTGCAATTTATCATGGTCCAAAAAGAAGAGTAGTTAATTTTGGAGACCCAATTCATGTTCCAATAGATGCTGATTTAGCAGAAGTCAATAAACAATTTTTTGAAGAAACTCTCCGTCTTTTGAAAGAATGTGAGATGGAAGAAGATAATACTAATAATCATGCAAAGCAATTAAAACATATAAAAAGAGTTGGTTAAGATATTTACTAAATTTAGTAAATATCTTTTTTATTTATGATACAATATTATCATAAATAGGAGGATTTATGAAAAAATCAAATTTAAAAATTATTTCAATTATTTTATTTATATTAGTATTATTTTCAGTTATCTATTATTTTAAGGCTAAAACAGGTAATAATAACAATGCTAATAATTTACTTAGTCCTAAAAGTTATCGTGAAGTTTATAAAGCAATAAGGGTAGAAAATAGATATCTTGGAGGTACTGATATTGCTGTTGATTCTGTAAAAAATGAATCTGCTCCAGAACAATCAACTAAAGATTATTCTAAGACTAATGTTCAAGTAGAAAACATTGATGAAGCCGACATTATAAAAACAGATGGAGATTATATTTATGTTATATTAGGAAGTTATTTAAATATTATTAAAGTGGACAAGGATAATATGAATGTATTATCTAAAATAAAAGCAAGTTCATATACAGATGATTCAAATTATCATTATATTGAGATGTATGTAACTACAGATAAATTAATAGTAATAAAAAATATATATGAAAGAAGTGAAGACCATATATATTATGATGGTAAAACATCAGCTGTAATATTTGATATAACAGATAAATCAAATCCTAAGAAAATTAATGAGTTATCACAAAGTGGATATTATGTCTCTTCTAGATTGATAGGTAACTATCTTTATTTAGTTACCAACCAATATGTATATAAATATGATAAAGAAAACATTAAATCTTATATACCGACTGTATCAGATAAATTAGTCGCAGTAAATGATATATTAATATTACCTAAACCAAGTAATTCTTTTACAAATATAACAGGAATTAATATAAATAATGCAAATAAACATGTGTCATCAAAATCAATATTAGGTAATTCTAATGATATATATGTTGATGATAATAATATTTATGTAGTAGCTAGTGATTATAGTAGAACTAACAATAATACAAACATAGTTAAATTTGATATTAATAACGGTGAAATAAATTTTAAAGTAAATAACAAAGTAAAAGGAACTATTCTAAATCAATTTTCTATGGATGAATATAATGGTTATTTTAGAATAGTAACTACAGATTATAATTTTAATAGATTTATTATCGATGACGTAATATCGCCTAATGATGAAGAAACTACTACTAATAATTTATATGTATTAGATGAAAATTTAAATTTAGTAAGTAAAATAGAAGGTTTAGCTAAAGGAGAAAGAATATATTCAGTAAGATTTGATAAAGATATAAGTTATTTTGTAACATTTAAACAAATTGATCCCTTATTTGTAGTAGATTTATCTAATCCTTTAAAACCAATTATTAAAACCGAATTAAAAATACCAGGTTTTTCTGAATATTTACATGTATATAATGATAAATATTTGTTTGGTCTAGGAAAAGATGCGGATGAAAACGGTAGAGTAATATCTTTAAAAATATCTATGTTTGATATAAGTGATAAAACAAATGTAACAGAAAAATATAAAACTAAAATTGATAATGAAATGTGGAGTGAAGCATCATATAATCATAAAGCAATAATAATATCTAAAGATAGGGGATTAATTGCTTTTCCACTTAGTTCCAGTTATGTAATTTATAAATTTAAAGATGGAGTTGGTTTTGAAAAGTTAAAAGAAATTAAAAATAATAATGAAACTGAATATTACTATTATTATGGAGATACTAGAGGATTGTATATAGATGAATATTTATATGTAATAAGTATGAATAAAATTCAAACATTAAATTTAAATACATTAAAAGAAGGCAAAATATTAGAAATAGAAACTGAAAAAGAATTATATTATGTAGATTAATAAATAATTAAAAACCTTTAGAAGAGCTAAAGGTTTTTTTAAGTAATATATATCTATATTATATTTTTATGTTATAATTTTTATATTAAGTTAATATAAAAAGTGGGTGCTAGATTTGAGTAATTTATATTTTCAAACTGCAAGTTTTGTTTATATGGTTATTGTTCTAATCTTATTCTTTTCTAAAAAACGAGTAAAGAATGTTGAGACTAGTATTTTTTCTGTTATTTCAATAGTTAATATCATTGGAATTATTTTAGATTTAATAATTGTCTATTTATCATATGTTGTACCATTTCATCCTTCTTTATACATATTAAATAAATTTTATCTAATATATATTCTTTATTGGTCTGCTTTATTTACTATATACGTTGCTTATATTTCTTTAGATGATAAAAAACATATTTTAAATATGATTTTATATATTATTACAACTATTAGTATTGCCGCAACTATATTTATATTTATTTTACCAATAGAGTTAATTAATGATTTAGTAATAATGTATACAGATGGGCCAAGTGTTAGATTGTTATACGTAGTTTGTGTTGTGTTTATAATTTTTATTATTGTAATAGCCTTAGCAAATTTTAAAAGAATTTCAGCTAAAAAATATGTTCCTATATATGCCTTATCATTATTTGGAGTAGTTGCCTTCATTGCTCGTTCAATAAATCCAGCCATATTACTTACAACATCAATAATGACTGTAATTAATGTTTTAATGTATCACACAATCGAAAATCCAGATATAAAATTATTAAGAGAAATGTCATTAGCAAGAGAACAAGCTGAAAAAGCTAATCGAGCAAAAAGTGAGTTTTTATCTAGTATGTCTCATGAAATAAGAACACCATTAAATGCAATAGTTGGATTTAGTGAAGATATAATGCATGAAACAGATTTAGAAATTATAAAGTCTGAAGCTAAAGATATTGTCGCGGCATCAAATATTTTACTAGATATTGTTAATGGAGTATTGGATATATCAAAAATAGAAGCTAATAAAATGGAATTAGTAGAAACAAAATATATCATTAGAAATGAAATAGAAAATTTAAGTAATTTAATTACAACTAGATTAAAAGAAAAACCAATTGAATTTGAAGTTCGTGTGGCTGAAGATGTTCCTTATAAACTATATGGTGATAATGGTAAAATTAAACAAATTGTAACTAATTTTTTAACTAATGCGGTTAAATATACTGAACAAGGGAAAATAATATTTGATATTAAAAGTATAAATGAAAAAGACTATGCGACTTTGGTTATAACTGTTTCAGATACTGGACGAGGTATAAAACAAGAGGATTTAAGTAAACTTTTTAAGAAGTTTGAAAGGATAGATGAAGACAGAAATACAACTATTGAAGGAACAGGTTTAGGTTTAGTAATTGCTAAATCACTTACTGAAATATTAGGAGGAAAAATAGTTGTTCAAAGTACATATGGAAAAGGATCAACATTCATTGTTTATATAAAACAAAGAATTATTATAAAAGAAGTACCTGTTAGTATGACTCAGAGGGAAGAAGAAACAAATGAATTATTATTTAACAATAATTGGAATAATAAAAAAATATTACTTGTAGATGATAATCTATTAAATTTAAAAGTTGCGACAAGAATAATTGGTAAATATGGTTTACAAGTAGATACTTGTGAAAGTGGTTTTGAGTGTTTAAATAAAATTAAATCAAATATTGAATATGATGTTATCTTTTTAGATGTTATGATGCCAAAAATGGATGGTGTTGAAACATTAAATAAATTAAAACAAATCCCTAATTTTAATATTCCTGTTATTGCTTTAACCGCAGACGCTATTGAAGGAATGAAAGAAAAATATTTAAAAGATGGTTTTGATGACTATTTACCTAAACCAATAGTTAAAGAAGATCTTGAAAAAGTATTAATTAAATATTTAAATTAATTTACATTGATTTGTCATAATTTATAGATAAAAATTGTAATATAAAAACTAACTTGTTATAATTTAATCAATAATAAAAAAGGAGATAAGTGAGATGAGAAAGAAAAATAATAGAAAAAATTATATTGTTATTTTAATCGGTGTTTTAGTAACATTAGCAGTTGGTTATTCGATCTTTACAGATGTACTTAATATTACAGGTACTTTTACTTCAGCTGATGTAAATTTTGCATTAAAATTTGTTAGTGCAAGTGTTAATACAGCAGAAACAGTTGGTTCGACAGGACATGATGTAGAGATTTCAGCAGATGGTAAAACGTTAACTTTAACAGCGCCTAATTTACAATATCCAGGTGCAAAAGTAGAATATGATGTAACAATTAAAAACGTTGGTACATTAAAATCTTTATTAAAAACAATTGTAGTTAGTGGTAATACTGATGCTGATATTACAGTAACTCCTACTCCGAATTTTGTACAAAATTCTACTCTTGATCCAGAGGCGACATTAGCATTTAAAATAGTTGTTGCTTGGAATACGGCTTCAACTACTGGTAATAAAACAGTTAATTATACAGTTCAATTGGATTACGAACAAGCTCCATAGGAGGATATTAATGTAGCCACCATAAGTAATTATGTGTGGCTTTTTTAAAGAGGGGAATATGCGAAAAAGAAGAAGAAAAAATAATTTAATGTATTGGGTTATAACTATTGTTGTTATTTTACTTTTTATAGCAACGGGCTATAGTCTTTTTGTTGATCAATTAAACATAGCCGGGTCAGCAACAACAGAATCAATATATAGTGGTAATCAACTAAATATTCCTTTGAATCCTAATGGTACTATGTATACTGGAGGAACTTTGCCGTCAAGCGCTAATTACCAATCTGAAGTTTTGGATGCCAATACTTTAACGATAACTTTTGTTAGAGGAAATCAAGGTAATAAAGTCTATCCTTCTTCTTTACAAATAAATTTTACTAATTCATATGATATTAATATGACAAATGGAAGTGCCTCTGTTGTAGTTCAAGAAGAAGGTAATTTCTCGAATTATTCTGCTGTTATAAGTAAGACAACTTTAATACCAAATGAGTCTGGAACATTAACTGTTGATTTTGATTTTAGAAATAAGAATGCTCCTAGTCCAAGTATTCTTCGCGCGACTATGCAATATACAGTTGATAGCTATGTTAAATATTTTTACTATGATATTGTATTTAATTAGGTGAAATATGAAAAAGAAATATACAGTTTATATTTTAATTTTTTTAACTTTCTTATTAGGTGTTTACTCACAATTTTTCTTTATGAGTCAAGGACCTATGTATAATTATGTCATCAAACCTATTTTGTGGATTATACTTTTCACTATAATTCATTTGTTTTATCCTAAAATAAATAAAAGATATAATTTTAGAAAAAACGCAATTATTGAATATGCATTAATTGCTGGATTATTATATATAATCATTTATTATTCATTAGGTATAATTGTTGGTTATCAACACACTTCATATAATCGTTCATTTCTAGGAATAATTAAAAATTTATGGATGATTTTAGCATTTATTGTTCCAAGAGAAATTATTCGAGATAAATTTATTAAAGGGACAAGAAGAAACAAATTAAAAGTATTTATTATTATTACTTTTATAATGACATTAACAGACACAACATTTTCAAATTATATAAGTTTTTTTAATAGTTTTCCTGCATTTGTAGAAGGAACGATTAAAACCTTTTTACCTGCAATTGGCTTAAATACCTTTCTAACATATTTATGTTATAAAGAAAGTTATATATCTTCATTAATATATATATTAATAATTGAAATAATAAGTATTATTGTTCCAGTCTTTCCAAAAGAAATATTCTTTTTAAGTATTATAATAGAGTTTTTAATACCGTTATTTACCTATTTAAAAATAGAAAATCATTTTAATCAATACATAAGAGCTTCAATACCTTTAAATAATGCTCAGACGATTGGAAGTAAAATCTCTTTATTTGTCTTTTTAGTAGTTTTATTAATGTTTTCGACAAGGTTATTACCATTTATGCCTACTGTAATAGTAAGTAATAGTATGTATCCACATATTAGAAAAGGGGATATGGTTATTGTTAAAAAAGGTAATGAAAATCTTAATATAGGTGATATAATAGAGTATAAGCAAGGTAATATATTAATTATTCATCGAATTATAAATATTAAAAATACTAGAGATGGAAAAATATATATTACGAAAGGTGATAATAATAAAAATCCAGATTCTGTTGGAATAAATGAATATCAAGTTAATGGAAAAATAGTAACTGTAATACCTAAAATAGGATATCCAACGATATGGGCAAGAAAGTTTTTGGAAGAGTTTAGGGGAATAAGAATAGAAGAGGGTGTAAGATAATGACAAAAATGCAAAAAAGAAGAACTATATATACGTTTTTATTATTTGTTTTTTTAATTATTTTTATGATTAGCGCTTATAAATTTAGTAAAATAACTCATGATTCCAAAAGTACAAAAAATAATTTAATTTATACAAATAACAGTAATGTAAAATATGATTTAATATTATCTGAAAATAATTTTATAAGAAAACAAGATATATCTGATTATCAGACTCATATTAGTTCAATAGTAGAAGCTATAGATATGACAATGAGTTATGAATATAAAGGAAGTACAAAATTACCTCTAGAAGTTAGAAAACGAGTAGTCGCGACTATATATGGTTTATATAATGAAAAGCCAGCAGAAATTTTAGATAAACCAATAATGTGGAAAAAAGAATTTATTATTAAAGATTACAAAATAGATAAATATGATTTAACAGATGAATTTAATATTACAGAAAATTTCAAATTAGATTTTAATAAATTTAATAATGAAGTACAGGAATTTAAAAGATATTTTTCTTTACCAACACTTGCTTATTTAGATGTTAGTTTACAAGTTGATTTTGGTGGTTCAAATGATAAATATACTTTAAGAGAAAAACAAATAGTATCTGCTAAAATTTCTTTAGATGAACAAGTTTTTGATGTTGAGACAATTAAAGAAAATAGTGAAGAAAAATCTGTTTTATCTAATGATGTAGTAGTTCTTAGAAAAGGCCAAAGAAAATTAGCTGCTTATGTTGTATTAACAGTTACATCTTTATTATTAACTATTATTACAATTAAACTAATAATAATTAATAAAGATCAACAACCATTCCATGAAGAAGTTGAGGCAATTAAAAAAGAATATGATGAAATTGTAGTTGAAACTAAAAATATGTTAAATACAAAAGGATTAAATCCAGTTACAATAATTAATTTTGATGAGATGTTAAATCTTGCTGATAGTTTAGTTGTACCAATAATGTTATTTGAAGAAGATAATAAAGCAACATTTTATATTTTAAAAGGTGATATGATTTATTTTTATATCATGAAAAGTGATAATAAGAAAAAGAAGGATTGATTTATTTTCTTAATTATGATAAATTACTAATGGAATGAGGAAGTGCTATGGAAACAATATTAATGATAGTGTCAGTTATGTTAATAGTAATAGTCCTTTTACAAAGTAATAAAGCAACAGATGGTGGACAAATAATAACTGGTGGTAATGATGAGTTATTTAAAAACCAAAAAGAAAGAGGACCCGAATTATTTGTTAGTCGTTTAACATTAGGTTTAGGTGTTGCATTCTTTGTTATCTCATTAATAATTTATTTAAACAATTAAATGAAAAAGCATATCTTAGATATGCTTTTTTTAGTTATTTATCTTCTTTTTTATCATCACTGGTTAATGATGCACCAAACATATTACCAACATTCATACCCATTAAAGTAGCTCCTGGACTTCCTTCGTTTTTAGCAAGTTCTTTAATAGCTTCTGCTTGTTGAATTTTTGTATATGTTTCAACTTCTTTATCATCAATTGAAGTTGCTTTCATTTTAATTGCAACTCTTTCACGCATTGAATTTTTAACTTCATCTGTTACATCAATATTTGTTACAACTATTTTGGTAAATTCAATACCTAATGAAGATATTTTCTCTGATATTCCTGTTGATCTTGTTTTTTAGTAATTTCATCAAAAGGTAAATTCAAGTTTGCTATTTCAGTTGTAATTCCAGAAATTATATATGGTAAAAAAGCATATGATAAGTCATCAACAACTATATCTGAATAGTAAATTAACTAATAAATTAACTGGATTTTCAACTTTAAATGCATATTGACCATGCGCATCTAATTCTAATGGTCCCCATTCTGGATCATTATATAATATAAGATCTTGTGTTCTAAATGGTAAACCAATTTTTTCTGTTAAAGAAATAAAATAAACAAATTGTTGATTAATTTCTTTTCCTTCATATGCAATTCTTTTTAATGTTTCTACAATTGTGTCGCCTATGCCTTTAAAAATATTTGTTTGAAATAATGTTGGCGCGCCTGTATCCATAAAATACATACCTGGTTCAGTAATAATATCTTTAATTGCTCCGTTATCAATATAAATCGCACATTGACCTGGTTGAACATACAATCTTGATTGATCAGTGATAACATTATTTTCAGTTGTAACTTTTTAAGCAATTACACTTGGTCCCATGTCATCACATTTTATTACTTCCCTAAATAAATCTTTATGTTGCCCAGTAGCTGCATCGCCTATTGCTTTAATAAATCCCATAATCTTCCTTCTTTCTAATTTGATAAATAATCTATTATTTGATTATATATATCCATTTTTAATCCTGGAGTTACACTTGATATTGTTTGTGGTATTCCTTTATGAATATATAATTTCAAAGGAATAATATTATATCCCTCTTGCATAACACCTGATTTTAATTTCAATATTTCTTTTTTATTAAGCAGTAGTTTTCTTTCTCTTCTTTCATCATGATTTTTATATTGACTAAATTTATTTTCAATAGATTCAGAATATCTTTTATTAGCATGTTTTTCTAATAAATGAGGGTATTTTTTTCTATAATTACTAATTAATTGAATAATAGCTAATAATTCAGTTCGATAATCAATTCTAATAGTTAATTTACCTATTTTTTCTCAATCATTTTCATTTAATCACTACCTTATGTATATTATACTATAAAATATACAAAACTAATTTAATTTGATAAAATGATTATAGGTGATAATATGAACAAAGTATTAACAGTAGTTTTAGATGGATTTGGAATCCGCGAAGAAGAAGCAGGTAATGCAATTAAAATGGCTAATATGCCAAATTTTAATAAAATAATGGAAGAATATCCTCATAGTCTTTTGGATGCTTCCGAAGAACATGTAGGATTACCAGCTGGTCAATTTGGTAATAGTGAAATTGGTCATATGACGATTGGCGCTGGTCGAGTTATAAAATCTAAAATCAATGTCATTAATGATTCTTTAAAAGCATTAGAATTTGAAAGCTTAGAAGTTTTTAATGATCTTGTCCATCATGTAAAACAAAATAATAGTACGCTTCATTTAATGGGGTTAGTGTCTGATGGAGGAGTTCATTCACATATTGATTATATAAAACAAATAATTGGTATTTTAAATTTAAAAGAAGTTAAAAAAGTATATTTTCATGCAATTACTGATGGTCGTGATACAGCAGTTGATTCTGGGTTAGGTTATGTAACTGATTTGGAAAATTTATTTAAAGAAAATGGTATTGGAAAAATTGCTACAATATCAGGTCGTTATTATGCAATGGATCGTGATAAAAAATATGATCGAACTAAAAAGTATTATGATATGATTGTCAATGGAAAAGGCCTAGTAGCATCAGATGTGGAAAGTGGTATTAAAGCATGTTATCAAAAGAATTTAACAGATGAATTTATACCACCTATCTTAATTGAACAAGAAGGATTAATAAAAGAAAATGATGGTATATTTTGGTTAAATTTTAGACCTGATCGAGCGATTCAGATTCTTACTAGTTTGACTAA
>CAYFQA010000009.1:0-1265 GCA_964345145.1 uncultured Muribaculaceae bacterium
CATGTTTTGTTATTTTAAATACACGATGTGAGCTATCTGTAGAGGCATTTAAAGTCCAATAATCATAATTAAAACTATTAAGATAATTATAATTATTACATGAAGCAGTCTGGATATAATTACAATCTTCATCTATGCTAGCTCTTATATAATCCATATAGTTAAGTGTTGCGATTGAATATTCTCTATGTGATAATATTTCACAATCATATTCATCAGATAATTTTTCTGGATCTATTTTATCAATACAAATAAATTTTTTTGCTAATTTAGGAAGTAGTTCTTCTGGAACTATATTTTGATCTTCATAGAAGTAATTTAAAGATTCATTTAATCTACTAACTTCAAAATCATTTATACCAATATTTTTCTTTATTTCTAGATTATAACGATCGTCCCAAACGTATGAATTTCTAAATTCATTTGGAAATTTACTATCTGTATTTATTTCATAAATTATTCTTACAGTTTTATCATTATCTAAATCCATAATACGCCATAAAGTATTATTAATTTTTACATAATTATTATTAACTTCACCACGAAAATATCTAATACCACCATAACCATCATATAAGCCTGGACCTTCAGTAACAGATTGATTACCTCTATTAACTGTATCATACAAAGACATTTCTCTATAATCTTTGCCGCAATCTAAGAATGGTACATAATATAACTTATTAAGAACATTACTAACAATAACTCTTCCATCACAGATTACTCCTTCTTTTACATAAGTTTCTAATGGTTGCATCAAATTTTCTCCAACTAAAAGATTAACACGAAGATTTGATCTTGAACCTTCTTTAGGAGTAAGTCTTGGGTTTTTTTCATAATATTTTTCTGCGGCTTTAACCATAATTTCTTTGATTCTCTCATAATTAGCAACATCTGGTTTAGTTTCACCACCGCCACCTTTTTTATTACAAGAACCCATAATTGCGATAAGTAAAAACAGAACAATTATACCCCCACCGATAAACAAATATTTTTTTTCAATATTTTCTAATAAACTTTTTATCATTTTTATCCTCCGATTTTATTTTAACATATTTTATAAATTAATAATAGAATCTAAAACTAATTTAATCATTTGATTTAAAGATTCTTGTCTTTCGATTGAACTTAACATATAACTTTCATAAGGAGAATCACTTACTGTTAAAATACAAGCTGCTTCTTTATTTAATTGTTTAGCTATAAAAAACAAAGCAAAAGCTTCCATTTCTGTCGCTATAAAGTTTTTATCTTTAGGAAGTACA
>CAYFQA010000009.1:1275-3976 GCA_964345145.1 uncultured Muribaculaceae bacterium
GGTTCAAAAACATCAGTTGTTAAAATCGTTCCAACTTTTAAATCAATATTTTTATTTTTAGCAGTTTCGATTATAACATCATTTATTTCTTTAGATGCTACAAATTCTTTATTTTCATCTCCGGCATATAAATACGCAAAACTAGATTCACTATGTGCTTTATTAGCAAGAATAACATCTTTAACTTTAATTGTTTTATTCATAGCTCCACAAGTACCTAATCTTATGATTTTTTTAACATCATAATAATCAAATAATTCATATGCATATATTCCCATACTTGGAATACCCATTCCAGAGGCAATAACACTTATTTTTTTATCTTTGTAATAACCAGTATAACCTAGATTATTCCTAACTTTATTAATTAATACAATGTCATCTAAGTATGTTTCTGCAATATATTTAGCGCGTAGAGGATCTCCTGGCATTAATACAATATCTGCAACATCCTTTTTTTCAAATTCTAAATGTATACTCGACATAATACATATCACTCCCTATTATTATTATACATAAAATGGTAATAACTTCCAATAAATATTATGCTATAATGACAATTAGTGAGGCATTTATGAAAATAAAAGTTGATAGTTATAATGGAGTTGAAATTCATACGATTAAAACAAAAAAGAACATAAAGGGGTGTTATTTAACAGCTATTTTTTGGTATCCTTATGATTTTGAAAAAGAAGTAAAATATAGTTTTTTAACTAGAATATTACTTCAAGAAAATAAATTTTTCCCAAGTTATACTAAACTACAAATTGAAAAAGAAGAACGATATGGAGTTCATTTAAATGTTTATAACTATATTGAATCTAATATAATTTCGAAAATCATGAGTGCAACTTTTTTAAATCCTAAATATACTGAAGAAGGTGAACTTGAAAAAACTATGGATTTATTTTTTGCCAACATTTTTCATCCTAATATAAATGATGGTAAGTTTTCAAAAGAAACCCTTACAACAAATAAAAAAGCAGTTAAAACAATAATTGATGAAGGTACAAAAAAATCAGTAAAATATGCAATTAAAAGAAGTTTAATGCACATCGATAAGAATATTATTTATTCTTATCGAAATGAAGAAGAAAAAAGTATTATTGATAGTTTAAATGAAAAAAATTTAGTTTCTGTTTATAATAATTTTTTAAATGAAAATTTAAAAATAGTTTTTGTTGGAGAAATTGATAATGATATTGTAATAAAAACAATTAAAGATAGATTAAAAATACGTAATAAAATAAGTTCTTATCAAGATAAATTAATTTATGTTCCTAAAAGTAATAAAATTAAGTACATTACTGAAGAATCTGATTTTTCTCAAACAGAATTATTGATGTATTATCGAATTAATGGTTTGACTAATAAAGAATATCATATGCATTCATTAATTGCTCAGGATATAATTCAAGATAAATTATTTAATATAATAAGAGAAGAGTATTCTCTTTGTTATGGAATTTCAATTGATATTAAGAGGTATCATAATTTAATTAGTATTTTATCTTCTATTAGCTATAAAAATGTAGACTTAGTTCAAAAACTAGTTAATGATATAATTCAAAATATGAAATTGGGTAAAATAACTAACAAAGAATTTGAAACTAAAAAAAGAAAATATATTCAAAATGTTTCTAAAAAAGATGTTGAATTATCGGAAATTTTTTCAAGATATGTTGTTGAAAATATTTTTAATCGAGGAACAAAAGAAGAATATATTAAAAACTTAAAAAGAATTCAAAAAAAAGATATTATAAAATTTATGAATAAATTAAATTTACAATTAGTTTATATATTAAAGGAACGTGAATAGAATGGAAACAAAAGAAATCGAAGTTTTAAATGAAAAATATTATTACGAGCAACTAAGCAATGGATTAAAAGTTTATTTGTTTCCTAATAAGAATGAAACAAATTATGAGATAAATATGTTAACTCCATATGGATCTAAAGTAACAAATTTTAGAAAAAAAGGTGCAAAAAAATATATTACAGTTCCTCAAGGTACTGCTCATTTTTTAGAACATCAATTATTTGAAAGAGAAGATGGAACAAATTTAATGGAACTATTTGATAATCTTTCTCTTAATTCAAATGCAGGAACGGGAATAAATTATACTGAATATTATGTTTCTGGAAGAAAAAACTTTAAAAAAGCACTAAATATTCTTTTAGATAATATCCAAAAACCTTATTTTAGTGATGCAGGTACTGAAAAAGAAAAAGGAATAATTATTGAAGAAAGAAGACAAAGGGATAATAATCCTAACTTTTGCTTGTTATTCACTGAATTAGAAATGATTTTTCATAATGATAATGAAAGATATTCGGGGTTAGGAACAAAAGATGATATAGAAAGTATTACTACACAAAATCTAATAGATTTTTATAAACACTTTTATCATCCTAGTAAAATGTATTTGATTATTTCGGGTAATTTTAATTATCAAGAAGCAATAAAAATAATAAAAGATAATCAAAATTCAAAACATTTTGAAGAAAGTTTTGATGTTGAAATAAAAGATTTTAATGAACCGAGAAATGTTAAAGAATCATTTAAAAAAATAAATTTAGCTTTTGAAAAACCCCGATTTCGATTAGCATATAAAATAGATCGAAATTTATTTAACCAAATATCCGAATCTATAATTGAAGTCAAAGATTATTTATATTATATCTTGGATAATAATTTTGG
>CAYFQA010000009.1:3986-14483 GCA_964345145.1 uncultured Muribaculaceae bacterium
CTACTGCAGAATTCGCTGATAATCTTTTAAAAAGCGGTTTAACTAACAATAGAATTTCAACAAATGTAGTTATTAATGAAAATTATATTTTGATTCGAATCGGTGCGATGACAGAAAAGCATGAAGAATTAAAAAAAATAATTGAAGAAAAAATGAATAATTTAGAAATAGATGAACAATCATTTAATCGTTATAAGAAGAATATGATTTCAGACTTTATATTTGAATCGCAAAACAAAATATTGTATGCCGATATTCTAGTATATTATATAACCAAAGGTTATGAATTTCCAAATAATTATTTAAATGTTGTTAAAAATATGAGCTATGATAATGTTGATAAAATAATAAATTGTCTAGACTTAAGCCAAAAATCAATATTGTTTGTTTATCCTAATAAGCAAAATAATTGATAAATATTGTTTTTTAAATTAAAAAATGGTAAAATTCTTATAGAATAGAAAGAGGAATAATATGAATCCTGATTTTTTAAATGATGGTAATGATTTTGATGACTTGCCAAAAATGAATAATGAAGCAAATGATTTATCAGAATTAAATAAAGATGAAGAACTACTTCCTAACCAAAGTGAGACGATGTTAGAAGAGTCAGTTAAAGAAGAAATAGTAGAAGAAAAAATAGAAGCGGTGTTTGAACCTGAATTAGTTACTGATAACATCGAAGAAAATATATCTGAGTCTGTTTTAGAGTTTGAAAATTCATCAGAAGCAAAAGAAAATACTATTGAAGAAGTTTTAAATGAAATAGATTTAGACTTAAATAAACCAGAAAAAATTGAATCAGATCCATTACCAAGAATTGAAGAGATAAAAGATATACAGTTAGATCCATTACCAGAAATTGAGAAAAAAGAAACGAATGCAGTAAATGAAACCGATAATGTTTTTGGTTTTGATTTGTCTGAAGAACCAATAAAAGAAGAAGTTATAAAAGAAATTAAGGAAGATGAAACTCCAGAATTAAAACAAGAGGAAACTAAAGGAAAAAATAATAATTTTATTTCTCTTGTAATAGCTATAGTTATAATTGTAATTGTTATTTTAGGAACACTTAAATTATTAATGATTGGTAAAAAAGGTGTGCCAGAAGTTCCTGATTCTAATTCTAATGTAAAAACACCAGTTGTTGAACCATCAAAACCAAAAGATGAAAAAGATGATTCTTTAATATATACAGATCAAATAATTAATGATGTTAATAGTCAAATTCTTTTATTCAAACAAAATAGAGATTATGTATATTTATATATTGGAGCTGAAGGTAAGTTAATGGTTACATTAGGCAAACAAAAAACTATAACTAATGATGAAACTAAGGGTTATGTTATTGGAAGATTGAGTCAAAAACAAATTAAAACATTATATCAAAGTGAAGGTTGTGAATTAACAGATACAAATGTTTATGTTTTAACAGTTGATGGAGAATTATTTAATTTAGACATGAAAATAGATTTTACTGAAATGTATAACAATTTAAAAGTTGCGACTCCAGAATCTAAATTCGATTTAAATTTAACTCAGGTTTTTAGTGATAAACAAGTATTAAATTTTACAAATATCGTTGAAAGAAAAACTGAATGTCAGATAATTAATCCATATGTATTGATAAATAATAACCCAAAAACAATTAATCGCATTGAATTAAGAAATGAGAATCTAATGATTACAGAACGTTATCAAGGTCATGTTAATGCAATTGGAGAAAATCAAACAGATTATTTAATATATGCTGATAAATTAATGAGTGATTCAAAAGGAACATTTATGACAGATATCAATAATCAGAATCATAAAATAGAAAAAATAATTTATGGCCAAGGACAAATCGAAGAAATAAAATCGGCTTATATTTTCATTACTACTGATAATAAATTAATGTATAGTAATCAAGATAATTTATTAAATTTAAAGACTAATGATAAAATAGTAAAAGAAATAATAGAAATAACTAAAGAAAATGAAGATGGTACAATCAAAAACAAAGCAGTTAAGGTTATTTATTCAGATGATACAGAAGAAGAGTTTTATATTGAAAATAAAGATTTAAATATTATAGAAACACAAACTTTAATTGACAACAATTAATTTAAAATTTAAAATACACTTAGTAGTGTATTTTTTTTGGAGGAGTTCATGTCAAAACAATTCATACATAAAATGAAATTTTTAATTAAAAAAAAACCAACAACTTTAAATGAGTTAGTTTTAGAATACGATTTAAGTGAAGAAGAGATAGAAGATATTAAAGAAGCATTAAAAAAAGATGGTTATGTTTTTGATGATGAAAATAATGCTATAAAAATAAAGAATAAAATGCCGGAAATTATTACTAAGAAAATTGAATTTAACTCTAATAAATTTAAAATATGTATGTTAAGTGATACTCATTTGGGTAGTATATATGATCGTTTAGATGTTTTAGATTATATATATGAAAAGGGAGATAAAAAAGATATAGATTTTTATTTCCATAGTGGTGACTTTTTTGAAGGAATTTTAGAATTTCCAAATCATCAATCTGAATTAGTCGCGCCTACATTTTTTGACCAAATTCAATATGCATTTGAAAAATATCCAGTTAGCAATAAAAATACTTTTATAATAAATGGTAATCATGAAATAATTACTAATAAAAAAGAGAAAAGAGATTTACTTGAAGAATTACAATTATTAAGAAATGATTTAATATATTTAAAAGGAATAGAAGCACACCTTCAAATAGGAGATTTAAGAATATTAATAGAACATGGTTCAACTAATAATTTAAAGATGAAAATAAATGCTATTAAGAAAAAATTAGATAGAATTAATGAAGAACGAAAACCACATTTAATGCAAACAGGTCATATGCATATGGCATTTTACTTATTACATAATGATACAAATGTATTTCAAACTCCGGCCTTAATGTTGAATAGACACAATAATTTACCAGAAAACAAAAAAAATGAAAATGGCGTTTGGTGGTTAGAGCTTGAACTTGATGAAAAAAAAGAAATAGTTTATTTGCAACAAGAGTTAGAAGTTATTAAGAAAAAGTTTAAAAAAAGATTATAAAAAAAGTACTATTTCTTTTTTATGTTATACTAGAAACAGTCTAATTTTAGGAGGGTTAAAATGGAAAGTAAGTTAGCTATTGATATAGTAACAAGTGGAAAAAAAAGTATTACTAAATTAAATTTAGAAGAGGCAATGATGTTTGGTGGCCATGCTGCAGGTGTATGCTACAACAAAGAAGGTTTTGGTACAGTAAAAGCAGAAAATTCTGAGGTTACCAAAAAAAGAATAGAAAGAACGTTATCAAGTGGACATACTAGTGTATATGATCATATTAATATAACATTTAATATTCAAAACATATCAAAAATGTTAGCGATGATTTTAAATAATGAGAATCAGTATTCTACTAGTGAAAAATCATCTCGTTATACACCAATAATTAGAACTGATGATTCGATTATTACTTTGAAAGAAGAAGAATTATATAATAAATGGCATGGTATTTTAAAACAAGAAATAATAAATCTTTATAAAGGTCAATATCCAGAAACAAAAGCAGATAATTTAGCAAAAGAAAATGCACGTTATATGGTTACAGTTTTTATGCCAACACAAATGTTATATACAACTTCGTTACGTCAAATAAATCTATTAGCTCAGTTAATGGAAGAATATATTGAGAAATCTAATGATAATGTGTATTTTGAAAAAACTCTTGCTGATGAAATGCGTCAGTTTGTTAGAGAATTAAGAAGAATAAATGTTATTGTACCTGAATTAATGAGAAATGAAAAAGAAAGAAAAATATCTTTATTTGGAAAAAATTTAGATCAAAAAGAAGAGTATTTTGGAGATGTTTATTCAACAACCTATTTAGGAACTAATGCTCAATTAGCTCAAGCTCATCGTCATCGTACATTAGATTATGAAATGGAGTTTTTAGAAGAAAAACAATATTTTATTCCACCAATTATTAAAAATAATGATGAGTTAGTTGAAGATTGGTTAAAAGATATAAGATCAGTTGCGCATATTATTCCACAAGGAGAACTTGTAAGAATTTATGAAAGTGGAAATATTGATAACTTTATTTTAAAAATCAAAGAAAGATTGTGTACTTATGCACAGTTAGAAATTATGAAACAATCATCTGCAACACTAAAGAAAATGGCTGAGGAATTAAAAATTAAAAATCATCCTCGTGCAAAGGAAATAGAGATGTATACAAAAGGAGCAAGATGTACTTTTCCAGATTATACTTGTTTATCTCAATGTGGATTTAATGAAGGTGTTACTCTAAAGAGAAGAATATAATAAAAAACAAAAAGAATTGAATGTTCAATTCTTTTTAAATTTTAGTTAACAACTTTTAAAGGACATGTTATAATTACAATAGAATGGAGAGGCTAGTGTGGATTATTCAAATAAATCAAATATTACCCAAGAGGAATTAAAAAAAAGTGGAGAAATTTTATAAACAATTAGTATCTATTATACTCAAAGAATTGTTAGTCAGAAAGGATTACAATTATCTTTATTAATTGCAACAATAGCTAATGGACATATTCTTTTAGAATCAGTACCAGGTTTAGCAAAAACAACAGCTGCAAAGGTATTAACTGATGCTGTTGATGGAGATTTTTCAAGAATTCAATGTACACCTGATTTATTACCAAGTGATATTATTGGTACTCAAATATATAATTCTAAAAACAATGAATTTGAAACTAAATTAGGACCTGTATATGCTAATTTTGTTCTATTAGATGAAATAAATAGATCTAGTGCTAAGACCCAAAGTGCTATGTTGGAAGCGATGCAAGAAAGACAAATAAGTATTGGTAATACAACTTATAAATTACCTTCAATATTTATTGTAATTGCAACTCAAAACCCAATTGAACAAGAAGGAACATATTTATTATCTGAAGCTCAGTTAGACAGATTTTATTTAAAAGAAACAATTAAATATCCTTCACCGGTAGAAGAAGTAGAAGTATTAAATAGAATTGAAAAAAATGTTTTTGTTAGCTCAGATCCAGTTTTAAAATTAGAAGACTTAAGTTATTTACAAGGGTTGGCACAAAGGGTATATATTGATGAGTCTATTAAAAAATATATAGTTGATATAGTTGCAGCAACAAGAGATGCTAAAAAATATATTCCAGCCAATTTAGCTGATTATATTGTTTTAGGTTCTAGTACACGAGGTGCTATTGCTTTTATGGAATGTGCCAAAGCTTTAGCGTTAATAAATGGTCGTAGTTATGTCATTCCTGAAGATATTAAAGCTCTTCGATATAATGTTTTACGCCATCGTATTATTTTAAATTTTGCTGCAAGTGCAGACAATGTTACTGTTGAAAATGTCATTGATGCAATTATTGGAGCAATTAAGACACCATGATTTTACATTATGTCCCAAAAATTAAAGCAAACATTGTTATTTATTCCAATAAAAAAACAACTAACATATTAGATGGAACATATAAATCTGTTTATAAAGGAAGAAGTTTAAATTTTTCTGATTTAAGAGAATATGTTTTAGGAGATAATGTTAAAGATATTGATTGGAAAGCTTCCGCGCGTAGCCGAAAAATTTTAATTAAACAATTTGTGGCTGAAAAAAATCATAATGTTTTATTACTTTTAGATACTGGTGATAAGTTATTAGGTGATACTAATAATGGGGAGCCTAAAAAAAATGTTGCTTTAATGACAGCAGGAACAATCGCTTATTTAACTAATAAAAATGGTGATTGTTTTAGCACATTATATCATTCGAAAGATAAAATATATTTTTCAAATTTTAAAACAGGAATTGCAAATGTTGAAAAAGTTTTATTTGATTTTGACTATGATAAAACAGTAACACAAGGAGAAAAAGATATTAATCAGGTTTTTGATTATGTAAATAAATATATCAAAAAAAGGACTATTCTTTTTATTATTACCGATATAGATGGTCTAGCTAAGATTGATGATGAAAAGATTAAAAGATTGTCTCTACGTCACGATATATTAATAATAAATATTAATGATGCTTATATGAGTGGAGATAATGTTTATGATATTCAAGAAAAAAAATATTTACCAAAAATAATGATTAAAAATAAAGAATTATATAATTTAGAAATCAAAAATCGTCAACAAATAGTTAATAATCTTTTAAATAAAATTGTTAAGTATAGAATTTCGATGGTAACTATAAATAGTACTAAAGAAATTACAATGAAAATAATTGATTTGTTAGAAAGGCATAGAAATGCAAATATCCGTTAAATTGCAAGATCCGTTTTCTTATTCTGTTTGGCCAATAATTTTAGTTTTATTTGTCTTTTTAGCTGTTGTTATTTATTTGATCTATTTAATTGTTAACAATAAAAACAAAAGAAAAAACAATGTATTTAATTATGTACCACCTAAAAATTTATTTCAAATTAAAAATCAATATTTACAAGAATTAGATAATTTACATTTTAAAATAAATCAAAATCAAATTTCGATAAGAAAATCTTATCAAACTTTAAGTTTAATTATCCGTAATTTTGTTTATGAAGTAACT
Organism: uncultured Muribaculaceae bacterium; assembly: GCA_964345145.1. Taxonomy (GTDB): domain Bacteria; phylum Bacillota_I; class Bacilli_A; order RF39; family UBA660; genus JAAZHN01. Next base: position 10,573 of record CAYFQA010000009.1, read on the forward strand.
GATATTGAAGTACAAAAATATACTTTAGAAGAAATTAAAAAAATAAATATGCCGATTTTAACTGAATTAATTGCCGAATATTACCCTCCTGCTTTTTCTTTATTATCGGAAGGGAATATTATTAATTCACTTAATAAGACAAGGGAGGTAATTAGAAGATGGAACTAATAAATGGTTGGCTTTTATTTATATTAATTCCCTTAATAATAGCAATATTCATTTTAAGATTTAAAAATAATACTAAGTATGATAAAGGAATAAAAGTCGCTAATACTAAAATAACTAGAAATATTCCTCATTATAAATTGTTATTAAGAAAATATAAAATATATAAGATTTTATTAATTGGTAGTTATGCTACATTATTTTTACTATTATCTTTATTAATAGCAAGACCAGCTAAAGTAAATAAAAATGATACAGTGATTTATAATCGAGATATAGTAATATGTATGGACGTTTCTGGTTCTGTTTTAACTTTGAATAAAGAAATAGTAAAAACTATGAAAGATACAGTAAAAAGATTGAAAAATGAACGTTTTGCAATTTCAATTTTTAATACTACTTCTGTTTTACTTGTCCCATTAACTGATGATTATGAATATACTTTAGAAATGTTAGATAAAATAGAAAAATCTTTAGAAATAGCAATTACAGAGCCAAGTTATGCTGACATAACTAGATTTACTAAAGAGGAAGAAGAGTTATTTTATTTACTTCGTGATGGAACAGTATATGATGCTGAAATTCATGGTTCATCTTTAATTGGCGATGGTCTTGCTTCTTGTGTTTATAGTTTTTCTAATTTAGAAGAAAAAAGATCGAGAACAATTATTTTTTCAACAGATAATGAGATCCAAAACATAGGAGAAGTACTGGTAACTATTGATGAAGCAGCAAAACTAAGTAAAAATAAAGATGTTATAGTTTATGGAATAGCTACAACAAATATCAAAAATAATGATTATTTAGAATTATCTAACGCTATTAAAAAAACAGGTGGTCAAACATATAAGAGTTCATCTGGTTCTACTGTAAAAAGTATTGTTGATAACATTGAAAGACAATTAACATCAGAAACAAAATTAACTGAAGTAAGAAAAATAGATATTCCTCAAATACCTTTCTATATAGTTATATTTTTAATATTACTAATAATGTTTTTCGATAGGAAGGTGAAAGGATGATTATTAATCCAATACTACCAATTTGGCTAATGATTATTGTTGTTATTATAATGTTTGTTTTATCAATTAAAAATAAGAAAAAAATAATTTATATAACAGTTATGATAATTATAATATTTATAATCAATTTAAGACCAATGGTAAGAAAAGATAATTTTAAAATAACAGCGACCAATTTAGATGTTTTATTTGTAATTGATAATACAATTAGTATGATTGCTGAAGATTATCAAGGAGATACACCAAGATTAAATGCAGTAAAAGAAGATTGTAAATATATAGCAGAAGAATTATATGGTTCGAGGTTTGCTTTAATCACATTTGATAATATGGCTCGTTTAGATGTTCCATTTACAAGAGATATTAATACATTTAAAGAGGGAATAGAGATAATGTCTCAAATTGATTAATTATATGGTAGAGGATCAAGGTTATCAATACCTGTTTCAAAAATGAATGACTTTTTAGAAAGATCAACTAAAAAAGAAAAAACAAAAACCATTTTATTTTACATAAGTGATGGAGAAATAAATACAGGACAACCAAAAGTAGGTAATGAATTTGTATCTTTGTCTAAATATTTAGATGGAGGAGCAGTTTTAGGTTATGGTTCTAAAGAAGGCGGCCCAATGAAGAAAAAAAGTCGATATGATGAAGAAGATCAGGTAGAATATATTACAAATAATAGTTCATCAGAAAAAGAACTTTCAAAAATTGATGAAGAAAATTTGAAAAGTATTTCTCAACAATTAAAAATGAAATATGTAAATATGAGTGATCAAAACAATATTAATTCAGTTTTAAAAGAAGTAAAAAACACTTTAGTTAATGTTGATTCTGAAGAAAATTTATATTCATATGATGATATATATTATTTATTTGTAATTCCTTTATTAGGAATAAGTATATATTTTTATATAAAAAATACAAAGGAGTTATTATGAAAAAAAAGGTAATAATATCATCTCTATTTACATTTATTTTATTATTAATATTGGTTAAATTACTTTCTAATCATATAATTAATGAATCTTTTATTGAGAATTACTATCAAGAAATATATTATGAACATAAAGTAAAAAAATTATTAGTTTTAAATATTTTTGAACCATATGTTGCTCATTATAATTATGGTAATTTATTATATCAAACAGATTTATATGATTTAGCAATAGAAGAATACGAAAAAGCTTTAAAAACTACTCCAAAAGAAAAACGTTGTAATGTTATCATAAATATATCTTTATCTAAAGTAGAAATAGCACTTAAAGAAAAAGATTTTGAAGCTCGTAAAACAAAACTTAAGGAAGCTCGTGAAGTCCTTTATGAAGAAGAATGCGCGGTTGAAGGAGAATCAAAAGATGGAAAAAGTAAAGATGCAGAAACTTTAGAAGATGAAATCAAAAAATTAGAAGAGCAAAAACCAGAAGAAAAAGAGTCGAATAATCCTGAAGAACAACAAGAACAAGAAGAAAATGATAAAATAGAAGCAGAAATCAAAGATAGAAATCAAAAAAGTGCTGAACAAAGAAAAGAAGAAGAAAAAGATCGAGAAAACGCTAATAATTATACTTATTATGATGGAGATCGCTGGTAAAATAAAACTCAAGATTAATTCTTGAGTTTTCCTAAATTGAAATTTGAACCGCACCACAAAGGTGTGGTTTTTTGATACAATAAAAGAACCCACCTAGCAAGGAGAGTTCTTATATGAATTATAAACAATTAACAGAAAAAAATAAAGTAGAAATTGATATATTATTATCACAAAATATGTCAATGCGAGAAGTAGGAAGAAGATTAGGAATAAGTCATTCAACAATATCAAGGTATAAATCAGGAAAGTATAAAAAAAGGAAAATAAATATAAATAAGAAATATGAAGTATTTATAAAGTATTTGTTTGATCATTATGATAGGCGTCATAATTCAATTGAAGTTTGTGTACATAAATTTAATAAAAACTATAAATATGCACGAAGTGTATCAGTAAAACAAGTATACAATTGGATAAATGAAGGGAAAATATTTTTAACTAAAGATAAATTATGTTATAAAAAAAGGAATAGAAAAAGTAAAACAAGTGGAATGATAGAACATTTTTTATGGAATTTAGAAAATAAAACAATATTACCAATAAGTTTAAGACCAAAATATATAGAAGAAAGAAAAGAACCAGGTCATTTAGAAATAGATTCGATACTAGGAAGAAAAGACGAAAAACAATCAATAATATCGATAGTAGATAGATGTACGAGAAGATTATGGTTAATTAAAGCAGAATATAGATATGATTATTACACAGCAAATTTAATATACAAGTATATAGTTCAAAATGAAATAGAAGTAAAATCAATAACGACAGATAACGGATTAGAGTTTAAAGCATTAGGAATAGCAGCAAAAAGATTAGGTGTAAAATTATATAAATGTGACCCATATTGTTCATTTCAAAGAGGAACAAACGAAAGAATGAACGCGATAGTAAGAAGGTATTTACCAAGGGGAACATCATTTAAATTAACCCCTCAAATATATTTAGATGACATATCATTTAATATAAATTCAATGCCAAGAAAAATGTTCAATTTCAAAAATTCATATGAAATGGAATTAAAATATCAATTTAATAATTAAACGACAATATAATTTGACAATTTGAGTTTATTTTCTTAAAATATTTTTATTATATAAATGGTGCGGTTGAGATTACAATATAAAAAA
>CAYFQA010000010.1:0-14124 GCA_964345145.1 uncultured Muribaculaceae bacterium
TTTTTCTTCTTTTTTTTCTGCTTCTTTTATTCTTTCTTCATCATATTCTTTATTTATCAATTCTTCATCTTTATAAAACTCTTCATAAAACTTATCATATTCTTCATAATCATCAAAACCACCACAAATATTATTAGAAAAGTTTTCTAAATAATTATTAATTTTACCTACTTCTACTTTTTCTAAAGGAATATCTATTTCTATTGATGTTTTTTCACTATTTTTTTTATTTATTAACCAAGAATATCCATCTGATTCTTTTTTTCCATTAGTAGAAATTATCTCTGAATCAATTTTTACTTTTAGATTTATTTCTGTTAAATTTGGGTATTTATTAAAACAAGTAAAATTTGTAGCTTTAATAGTGTATCGATCTTCGTATTCACTTGCACTGAAATTATCAAAACAACTATTTACTATTCCAGATTTATTATAAAAAGAAATAATTCCTTTATATTTTAAATTAATAATATTATCAATTATATCCTTTTCATAATATTCTTTATCCACTTCTCTTTTGTTTTGACGAGGATTATATTCTAAATTATATTCATAAGGTGTATATTCTTTGAATATTTGATCAATATTTAATTCATTACTTTCAGACATTGATAAAACTTCTGTAAATGAATCTTCAGAAATAGTAACTTCATAATTAGCAACACACCCAGTTGTTAGTAACAAAATTATTATAATTATTATTTTTCTCATCATATTATCACTTCTTTATTAATCCGGCAAAAAAATCTTTTGTATCAATATGTTTGCATATATCTTCGTAGCCTTCTCTTTTATTAAAACAAGCAGAATAATCAATTACACCTTTTCTCTTATGAGCTTCATCTTCTCTTTCGGTATAACTTTGTCCTTCTACTAAAGCATTAGATGGTTCTTTTACAGTATATTTATAATCATTCCATCCATCTTCAAAAACATCTTTCATTGTTCTTCGATCATTTACTTCGATTGGTAAACTCAAGCTAAATCCTTTTTGAATACTTAATCTACCAATAGTTAAACCACCAGATTCATGAATAATTGTCGTACCAACAAGAACTCCGTTTTGATCATAAATCATACCTGCAGCCATCATCGAGTGAATACAACAACCACCATGAATAGGACGACCTTGATAAATAATATCACCTGGTAATGCTACTTTACTATGTTCATTCCAATCATGACCATCGGAATAATAATTTGTATATTTAGGCATACTATAAAGATCACCTTGTCGGTTAGTATGATTCCAAGGAGCTGCTAAACCACCGTTATATTGAGCCCATTCAGTAAAGCCAACACAATCCCTACCACTTGCTGTCCATGGTTCACATGGATATTTTCCTTCAGGATCTCTTTCATAATTAATTATTACTTTACCTCTTCGAGCGGCCATTAAATCTGGTACTGGAGCCCCCCAACTTCTATTAACACCATAACGACGATAAACTCCACCTAAGTTATAAGCTAAAGTATAACTATTTTGAGTATCACTGTTAGGCCCACCTTTTTCCAAATAATTTTTCAGTGAAACTCCAGCCATTACAACACCATCACGTGTTCCAATACCTTTTTTTGTAACTTCTGTATATATATATTTATTTATTTCATCAATTGCATCATCAGGTGTAAATTCTTGATCAACATGACCTGCTATTTCTTCTGGTAATTCAATATATTTATGACGACGAGCTAACATAAGATCTAAACGATCATTATCTTTTTCAACTTGAGTCGCGATACATTTTTCAATTCCAAAATCAACATTTTTATGATCTGGATGCGGTTTATTGTATTTTCCCATATTAGTACCTGCTGGCACTTCTGCATCTGGATCATTAGGGTAAAAAAATCTATAACCATCATTGCCATCAACTTTTACACGATTAAATTGCCTTTTACTATTTATTGGATTCGGACGATAAAGCGTACATGATTCAATTCCTAAGGCTGACCAACTAGCGAAAAAATGGGGATACCAATGAGTAAGAATACGATGAACCGGCCATCCATCTACAGCAGCTTGTTTAAATGTTGTTTCTCCAGCCCCTTCACCTACACACATTCCTGCTCCACAACCTTCAGAGGCTTTTGAATATTCTAATTTTTGAGGATAACCCTCTGCATTAGTCATTAAAACTCCTCTTATATCAAAGACAAGACTATATATTTTAGAAAACTCTTCATGATTAGATAAATCTTCTGGATGTGCGATTACTTCTACATATAAACTTCCACCTTCATCAATAATTTTATATGTACCTTCTTTATTTATATTTTCTACTTCCTCAGCTGTTAAAGATTTTTGAATTTGACATTTTCTAGTAATTATTTCTCTTGATTTATTTCCACGAGCAGCAGCAGTTATTTTGAAACAACTTTCATCTTTAATACCAAAAGTTTCTTCTAAACCAGTGTTTCTCCATACTAAACATCCTTCAGCTGTATTACATACATCTTCTTCAGAAACAGGTTTTTGTTTTATTTTTATTATTTTTCCTTTAAAATTTTTCTCATCTATACAAGCAAAATCTTCTAATTTTTCTTTACCACATGCTCTTTTATTATATTCTTTAATTTTATCATTAAATTGGTTTCGATATTTACCACCAGAGCCAACTATTACATCTGGACTCGTTAAAATATTATTTGTCTCTACAATCGCCTGAGCATAATAAGCTTCTTTTACGTTTTCATTTTCATATGGTCCTAATGCATCATAAACACGTGAAGCTACTAATGTATAAAAAGGATACAAACTTATCCATTCATTACTATTATTTTCATTGACAACAAGAACATATAAACTATCTAAAACAGAAGCTCCTCCACACATTAATCCAGGATTAGAAGTAAGTTCCTTTTTAGTAAAACAAGCAGCAATAAAAGTTAAAATTAAAACAATAACAATTATTATAGCAAGAATTTGCCACAATAAAGGATTTCTCTTTGCTTTATCTAAAGGTTGTTTTTGGGCATTATCTAACGGACTATCAGTATCCGATTGTCCTGATCCAGTATCTTCATCATTATCTGGTTCATCAGCAGATTCTAAATCACTTTCAGGTTGTGATTTTTCATTATTTGGTTCATTCATATTTTCTTCAGGTCGAATTGAATCACCTCTTGTTTGAGGAGCTCTATTTTTACCAACATTATCTAAAGAACTAGCTGGTTTTGTCCCAGCATCATTGTTTTTACCATAAGCTCTTCGTCTTCCAGTATTATTTGTTTGAGCAGCAAAATAATAACCTTCTAGACCTTCAACTGTTAATAGTTTTTTAAAAAATAACATATTTTCTATCATTTTAATCTTTGAAGAAAAATTATTTTTATCATTCATTTTATCACCTATTATGTATTAATTATATAATATATAACTAAGTTTTACAACAAATTAAAAGAGACATAATAGTCTCTTTAATATTTTTTATAGGCCTCCACCAGTACCGATAGAATCAAGTTCATCTTGAGTTAAGACAACATTAATTTGCATCCTTCGACTACCACAGACGAATAATGCTTCTCCTTGATTAAATCTTTTAATACTATCTTTTTCATTTTCATTGAGGTCAATAAGTAGTGATAAATCTTCAGTTGCTTGTTTCTTTAAGCCCATTACTAAATAATATGAAGCATTATCGAATATTGCTTTACCATGCATTATTAAGTTAGAAGCAGCAAAGTCTGTTGGTTGTTGAGTTATAATAATTGTTCCTGTATTATACTTACGACTACGTCTTTGGATTTGAGCTAAGAACTCTGCACCCAATTCATTTTTACTACTTAATAGAACATGAGCTTCATCTACAGATAAAATCGTATTTCTATTTTTATCTAAACATAAACTCCAAGCATATTTTAAGATGTTAAAAAACAATGCATTACGAATATTTTCATCACTATTCATTACTTCTTTAATGTTGAAAACTATAAAATCAGTCTTAGCATCAATTGTTGTATGACCAGTAAAATAATATCTTAATTCTTTAACTAATGGTCTTATTTTTAATTCCAATCTTTCCATTATATCTTTTTCTTGAGAATGTTCTGGCATCGATAGAATCTTACCTTTTATCGTTGCATAAACATCATCAAATGTTGGAAAGTCTTTAGATGTAAATTTAGAAAAATCTGTATTGAAATCAATATGGAATCTTTTATATGTATCTTGTAAAACTTCACTAAACATTGTTAAAACATCTTCTTCAGTTGATGGATTATAGTATTTTAAAAATGCTTTAATCGATTGTAATGTTCTTGTTAATACCGTATAACCTAACCCTTGTGCTAATTCTTCATCATCAGCATCAACAACTACTTCTAATGGGTTAATCATACCAAATTCTCCACCTTTACCAAGGTCGATAAAATCTCCACCCATTGCTTTAGCCATATCTTCAATTTCACCTTCCGGATCAATTGCAACAATTTTATAATCATTTCGAATATGCGCTCTTAAGAGTAACTTAGCTGCAGTAGATTTACCAGATCCACTGGTACCAAGTATAATCATATTAGCATTATTTCGATTATGTTCTTTTTTAATCTGATATAAAAATTGGTTAAATAATATTACCCCACCAGAGAAGTCAACACCTAATAAGGTTGCTAAACCTGGGTCTTTAATACTATCAAATATAAATGGATACATCGCTGCCATCGTTACTGAAGGCATTGGTGTTCCAATTCTATCTTCAATATCTTGTTTTGGAAATAATGGAATAATTGATTTTAAAACTTTTTCTTGTTCAAACATTAAAGCAACTGCTCTCATTCCGATTGAATCAATATATGTTTTAACTTGAATCTTTTTATTATCTAATTCTTCACGAGAACCAGCAGTAATCATAATATGCATTTGATAATCAAATATTCTTGATTGTGTAGCAGCAAGCATTTGAACAAATGATTCTAATGATTCATAGTCTTGACGATAAGATTCTTGTTGAGTTTGATCTTTTTCTTTTTGATATCTATCTTTTAAGTCTGCTATTTCTTTGTTTAACATTTTTGATAATACACTGAATGATATTGGAACATGTTTTATAACAATTTTAACACCTGATATATTAGCTATACCTGATAAATAACCATGATAAACAGTACGTGGATAACCAACTACTGTAAGTATTGTGGCATATTTATCACTTATCATGAATTCATTAATTCTAAATTGTATACCCTTTGGGGCAATTTCACTTTTTATTCTCATTCTGGCATCACCACTCCAAATTCTACCCCTGAATTTCCATTATAAAAATTATCAAGCAACATTCTTAAATCTTCATTTGATGTTTGCATTGAATTCATTCCACAGTTAGCTAAACCTGTCATTAATGATGTTAATCTTTTTTGAATTACTTCTTGTCTATTATCTCTGAATAAGAAATAATATTCTGTATCAACTACATTATATTGTGGTCCCATAAATGCTTCTGCTTTTTGAATATCTTGAACTATTAATTTTCTTAATGCAGGACTCGATTGTTTACCAAGCTCAACTTGTAATTGAGAAATATATAAACCAATATCAACCGGTCTATCCGCAATAATTAACCAAAACTCAAAATCAATAGTGTTATATAAATTTCTAAAATTCATAATAACATTATTCTCTGAATCAACATCTAAAATAAATATATTTCTTGGTTCAATTTTAACACCAGTTACAAAAAATCCATTTTCAAGTTGAATCATTCCATTATTAATATCTTTAATTGGAACCCATTGTTCTGAATATTGTTGATCTTTTTTTTGTACTGGTTGATTTTTAACTTTATTCGCTTTCATCAGTTTTATAACTCCATCCTTTCCATAAATATCTTCTTCTATTTGTAAAAAAATTATATGTATTTATTAAAAATTGTAAAACATTGTGATAATTTGGCATTGGGGAAACTAAAGTTACCGTTATCATTAATGGTATTAAGGCCAAAACAACATCTAATAGTGTTTCCATTTCCAAAATGATTACCATTATTCCAAATATTACAACCCCTATCGCTATTACGATTAAATCCAATGGTCTAAACAACCCTAAAATCAATATTGATTTTTTAGAGTTAGCAGGTACCAAGTAAGTGTTCACTATTTATCACCCTCTTTTTTATTCGCTTCCGGTTTTTTTTCTGGCTTCTGAACTGCTTCTAAAATTTTCTTAGCTCCAGATAATCCGCTTTGAATAACATCTTCAAATCTTTCTGTTACTAATCTTTCACCAGTTGTACCAGTTCCATGTTTAACTTTAAATAAAGTATCAGCCGTAAGTGTATTACCTAAATCATTTATATCAACACCATATTCAGCTAATTTAGCAATAAATTTAGGATCATTATTTTCACTTACTAATTTTCTCATCTTTTCTAGACCTTTAACAGCAGTCGGACTATTATTGATCGCTTCTCTTTTTGTAATTTCAACAATTTGTTCAGCTTTTTCAAGTTGAGCAGTAGCTTTATCTTTTTCGGTTTTTGTATCTTTAATAATTTGTTTTTGTTTTTCTTTTTCTTGTTGAATTATAACTACTTGTTGTTCCATTTCTGATGGTAAATTCATAGTTATACCGGCATTTTCCATATTTGTAATTTGAGCTTGAATTTGTTTTGCACCTTCTAGTTTAAGTTCAACTTCTTGTTTTGCTTCTAAAGTTAAAGAACCTGAAGCAATTTGACTTTGATAATTAGTAATTGCCGCTGATGCTTGAACTTTAATATCTTGCATTGCTGCAGCACCTTTACTAAGATCAATATCTTTTAATTCAGCAGCAAATTCAATTACACCATTACCAACTGAATCTTTCATTGCTTTTAGTTTCGAATCATCAATATTTAATTCAGCAACATATTCTTTTTGGAATGATATCTGATCATCTATTTCTCTAATTTTAGCTTGATCTGTTTCTGCAGCTTTAGCTGTTTCTAATCTTGCAATTTCAGCAGATGCTTTTGTTCTTTCATCTGCATTACTTGCAAGTTGTGAATTAACATATTCGGAAAACTTCTCAGTTGTAGACCCTTTATCAGCTTTTTGAATTCGATCATTTTCTTGAACTAAACTTTCACGTCTACTAGTTGCTTCACGAATTTTCTCATCGTTTTCTGGAGTTTTAGGATTACTATTTAATTCTTTTAATTCTTTATCAATTGCCGCAATTTTTTCATTATTAGAAGCTTCACGCTGAGCAAAATACGCTCCAGCTCCTTGACCACTTAATATTTCTGCTAAATTTAATGAACCAGTAATAGTTGCTTCTTGAGCTTCTAAGTTGTTAAGTTCATCAACTGCAGCAGTTTCAGTAGCAGATAATGCATGAGCATCTGCCTTAGCTTGAGCAGCTCTTTTTTCTGCTTCAATTACATTTTGATTTGCATTAGCAATTTGTGATGCTGTATTCATAATTTGATTCATTTGTTCTAAAGCTTGAGCATCAGCAGCAATTTGAGTTGGTGTACGACGATCTCTTCTTGCTCTTTCTGCTTCTTTAGCAGCTTCATAATTTTCTGCTTTTCTTTTATCAGCTTGAGCTTTCGCATTTGTCATATAATCTCTAATTCTTTGACCAAATACAGTTCTACCATTTTCAGCTGCTCTTTTTCTCATCGCTTCTTTAGCTTCTGCAGCACCTTCTGCCGCGCCTCTACCACTAGCATAAGCACCACGTACTCCAGTACCAAATCCAGTTCTAGCACCAGTAGCAGCTCCACCTAAAACATCACGTGTTGCTCGACCTAAATGTCTTAAATTATCACCAAATTGATTTCTTCTTAAACTATTTGGATTATTTAATGAATTTCTATCAAATCTACCTTCTTTCCATAAGTTTCTAGCCGCACTTGCTGCAGCACCTAAAGCACCTAAACCAGCACCGCCAAGTCTATTACCCGCTTTCATTCCGAATTTTCCAAGTGTTGCAGCTGGTTTTACATTTTCTTTTAATTTATTTAATCCTAGACCAAGATTACCGCTACCACCAGATTTAAGTCCAAACACATCACCGATTAATTTAGGAGATTCTTTCATAAATAAAATTATACCTAATAAAATTATCGATCTAGCAAAAAGTCTAATCGCCCCACTAGGAGCATCATCTCCTGCCGGCCAAAGACCAACACCACTATTAGCTAAAGTATTACTAAAGGCAGCATTTAAAACTTGAATTGCAGTAATTGCAAAGAACATTACTGCTAAACGCACAAAAACTTCTAAGAATACTCCTAAAGTTTCTTTTACCCAATTATTAAATATATCTCTTTTACCAGGTACAGCTCTAAATCCAATTGGGATTGGAGCAATGAGTTGATAAAAAACTAATTTTGCAACTCTTATACCTAAGTCAATGATATAAACAACCATAATATATATTACTGCTAATGATGCGACAACAGCAAGAACCCAAGGGAATTCCACTACACCTCTTATTGTATCGCAGGAAACAGCAAACAATAAATCAAATCCTTGTGCTTTTACTTCATTAATAAATGTTTCTTTATTCATACGAATTATTTGACCATCTTGTTCAACACCAATTAAACCTTCACCTTCTTCACCAATTTGATCTATTGGAGTTGAAACAACTGTATCACTATTAGTGCCTTCTTGAGCATTAGGTTTAATATAAAGAAATGAATCAAGAATAGCTATAGAAACTTCTTTTCCAGCATTGCTCATTTTTTCATTAAAATTGAAATTAGCTTGATCATTTGTATTTTCAATTGCATTATTTGAACCTGTAACATTACCTAAAAATAATCTACCTATAACATTGTCTTTAAGAACTGATCTTTGAACTGTATAACCAATATCAAATATGAAATTAACTGTAACAAGTAATACTAATGAAACAATTATTCCTTTAAATAAATCTCTTCCAGATCCTTCACCTGTATTAGTTAATCGATCAGGATCACTAACCATTCTAATAAGATTTATTAAAATAACAAAAAACATTACAACTCCTAAAATCATTGTAATTCTTCTAGCAAAATTTTCTATTATTTCTGCATTAAAAAGATTTGCAGTTGCAACTGCAGCAAATATTTGATAAAGAACATTTATTGCCCAAGCAACTCCACTAAATAAAATTGCTCCCATATTCCATAATATTTCATATAAAGGAGGAATTCTAATTGGTATAAAACCAAGTAATGGTTCTCCGCATCGACCCACTAAATTTCACCTTCCTTAAAATGCACAATATTCCAAGCCAAAGGCTTTAAAAACAAGATCTAAAAGTGATGGTAATAAAATTACTAAAATTACTATAATCATCCTTTTTCCAAATCTTTTAACATATTCTCTTATTGATTCAGCAGTTCCTTCTGCCACCGCTTTAAAAGTTTCTATTATAGTATAAACAATAGCTATTGTTGGAACTGCCCAAGTCATAATTGCAAGTCCTGTTTTAATAATTTCATCTGTTTCTCTTCCTAATAAAACTTGACAACTTTCTGACTTACCTGCAGAAACAACTTTTGTGCCAACAAAAAACAATAAAGGTATTACCATTGTCAATATTTTTTTGATCTTTTTTTTATCCATACTTATCTACCCTCATTACTATATTATTACTATATTATTACTATATTATTACTATAAAATTAGTATAACATATCTTCAATATATTTCAAAACATTTTAATAAATTATTTCAAAAAAAAATATTAATTTAATAATATTTTTTTACAATTAATCTTATTGATCAAATGGATTTCCACCAAGTACAAGCTGTATACAAGTACCAGCAGTACTTTTATGACTATCTCCAATAGTATCAGTATCTTGAAATGCTTGAACAAGGAAAATAACAATACTTGGGAAAATAAACACTAATAATGCCGCTACAGCTCTTTTAACTAAAGTTCCATAAGCTTTTTGAATATCATCTGGTTTTTGTTCCATTACTGCTTTCCCTAAATCCAGTGTACCCCAAATTATTAGAAGTACAGGTATTGACCACTTTAAAATTGTAACTAGTACTCCTATTGCAGATAATACTTTAGCTACTCCAGTACCTTCATCACATATTCCACTTATTGCTGTTAATAAAAGCATATTCTCACTCCTTCTCTATATTATTATTTTAGTTTACTTATCATTCAATGTCAATTAATTTATTCAAAGTCTGTAAACATCATTTTCTTTTTTTTCTTTTTCTAGCATCCTTTTTATCTAATCCTAACTTTTTATATAAAGCTATTATATGTTCGCTTTTATTTGAACGATCATTTATCGGTGGTAAATTGAAAAAGACTTTAAATTTACCTTCAAATTCTAATTTAGATAAATCATCACTAGTTAAAAAACTTTTATTTAAAACCACTTTTTTATTCTTTAATGATTCAGATATGTTTGGTGTTGCTCTTGAAAATCTTTCTAATTTAATTATGCTAGGTTCCATTAAGTAAAGAACATCACTACATAAACTATCTAATTTACTATCATTTAAATCCACTAAAACCACATCAAAATTTATAGCTTGATTGAGTTTGTTAACAAATTCAGATTCATTAACAGATATACTACTTTCAGTTTGATAAATTCCAAAATCATTTTTATTAACTTCGATAACTAATACTCTATATAATGTTTCTAAATATTTTAAAGACATATATATAAGTGATGTAGAACCAGCATTTGGTGTTAAGTTTTTAAAACCTATTATTCTAGTCCCACCTGACATTGCAACATTTATATCTGCTTCAACAGTAACATTATGATAATGAGCCACATCTTTATAACTATTAGCTTGTTCAGTTAAACTTTTAACAGAAATAGGACTATTAGCAAAATTATAAATTCCAAAAGGTATTAATTCAGATATTAATTTGTTATCTTTGTTTCCATCGATATAAAATATTATATTATTCATATCAAAAGTTGAAGCCATTCGTTGAAATGCTTGTAAATTATCTTGATCTTTAATTGATGTTAAATCAATTATTAATTTACTAAATTCAAAATTAGAAAAAGAATTGATGATATCATCAATTACATATTGACCAATTAATTCTTTACCAACTGGAATATTAACATTTCTTAATTCTACTCTAAATTTATTAGAAATAATAACGTTCATCAATTCACATTCTTTCTTATGGTTCATCAGGTTTTTGACATTCCCAATCATCACTTGTGTAGAATAAAGTTTTTGTTTCACCTTCAACTCTAAAAGTAAATACTTCTCCTAATATTGGAATATCAAATCTAAAGAAAACTTCAAGTTTATAATGAGCTAGGTCCATTCCCATGCTATTCCAACCTTGGCCTTCTTCAGCACAGATTTTTTGAACACAGTATACGCCTCGACCAGCAAAACTATCTTTTCCACCATAACCTTCAAAATCTTCATTTCGACATGCACCTTCAACGGCATGACCAACACGAGCTAAATAAGCATTTATTTTCTCAATTGCTGCATCGGTTAACCCTTCTTGCTCCTCAATTATCGAAACTAATTTGTTTTTAACATTAAATGCACGCGAATAATTGATGGAAAGCGCCAAATAACCAGCAAATAGTATTATAAAAACTATAGCAATCTGAAATAACCAGCTTCCACCAATTGATTCTTTCATTTAAATATCATCCCTTTTATTTTTATCTTGTTAAATCTTCATTATCACACGGACAACTTACAGGTACCGGGTCTCCCGATTCATCAATCCAAGAACATTCCATCATGCCATCTGTTGCTGATCCACATGCACTACAACCTTGAGCGTTAGCACATCTTGTTCTAATTTGAATATTATTTTTTACTGATGGCCAAACAAATGCATAAAACAATGCTCCGATTGCTGCAATTGCTACTAGTGTAACTGCTGTCATGTTTAATTCTCCTGATGCTTCTTTCATTATATCCACTCCTTCTATTTTAATTATATGTTAATATATAACATAATTCAAATAATTTACGATTTATTTTACATTTCTATCATATTTAGAATTGCTATTACTAATAAAATCATAACCCCAAATCCAGTTGCTGTAAGCATAATCATCGTCTTACTTTCCATCTTTTCTAATCTGTTTTTATATTTGGTTTCACGTGCTTTTGCTTGTAAAGCTGAAATAGATCTAGAAAAAGAAAGTAATTGTTCCTGTTTATTTTCTTGAGTACCTAAACTAAGTCGATATAACAATCTCATCATACGCATTGAATCTCGAACAGGATATGTTCTTGCAAATTCCATATAAGGTTCAATTGTTGAATCACCAGCATTTATCGTTCTTATAAGTTCATCTAATCCTTTACGGAATATTTGTGGTGCATCATCAATTGATCTACCTAAAGCAACAGGTACAGTATAATGTTGTACTAAAATTTCAATTGTTTTTAAATAATATGGTAACATTGCATCATATTCATGTAATTGACTACGATAATTTTTTCTTAAATCCATATAATTTAATTTAAATACAAAATATCCTATTAATATTGCAATAACTACTGTAATGTAGTCTAAATTAGTAATCATTAAAAATATTATTACAAAGGTACCAATCGCACCATTTTGAATTCTTTTACTAAATAAAATATCTGGATCCACTGAATCACCATATTTAGCACGTACATAAAAATCGTAATCTTTTTCTTTAAATCTTTTAAAGAAATCTGCATTATCTTTAAAAAAACTTGTTCTATCTACACGACCATTAATAACAAATATATATATTATAATGGCGATTACAATAACAATTTCAATATATACTCCACCGATCATCTTATTCAGCTCCTACATCTTCATTGTAATATTTTTCTCCAGTTACTAAAAAATATGTATTAACAATAATAACTAAATGCAATAAAACTTTGACCAATAATTGTTTGGTTAAAGCAGCATATTGATCTTTACCTAATAATACAATTAAAATTACTACTAAAAAATATAATAATAAACCAAATTGTAAAAACTTACGATGAAATTGTTGTCTATCCATTCTATCTCGATATACACCTTCAACTAAAGCATCAATATCCATCATCATGTTTTCTAATGATTCTCCTGAATCTCTTGCGCCTTCTTTAGTAATCTGTAAAAATAATTGATGCATATTTTTAACAATATAAAAAGGATACTTATTATTCATATAAGCAATTGATTGATCTATTGTTCCATTTTTATATGACATATCAATCATAACTGTAACATCACTTTGAACAGGATCTTCTAAAACTCCTGAATCTCTTACTCCTTCCAAAGCTTTAACAAAACTTTGAGTCGTATTAAATTCCATTATAACGTTCGTTGTATAAGTTTGGATTTGTTCAAATATATATTCACTATAAACTCTTTGTAGCCTTAAATAAGCTAAATACGGAATAAAAGAAATTGCAATTCCTGCATAAATTATTGCCCAAACAATACTAAAGAAGTACACATATGATACTGCGCCTGCAAATCCAGCAAATATTAATATTTGTGCTAAATATTGTTTAGATGTATATTCTTGGCCTAATTCTTTTGCTTTTTCACGAACTATTTTAAAACTATAAGGAGCATATCGTTCGTACATAGCTGTAACTTGTCCAGAAAAAAACTCATATACCTTTTCTCCGTCTTGACGACGATAAAGATATACAAATAAGGCGATAAAAAGTAATATACCTAATTCAGCAAAAGGAAATCCCATTTAATCCTCTCCTCTTTATTGTGCCGTAGCTTCTTGTTGTTCTAATTTAAATGTATCAACTGGTAAATAAACACCTTGGATACTTAAATAATCTAATAAATACTTAGATGGATTTTTTAATGATATTGTTCCATCCATAGTTTTACGATAAATTATATTTTTTTCTGGAACATTGTCTTCACTGACATAAAACTCACAAACTTCAATTATTTCTCTTTGGAATCGATTATGAGTTTTACTCATATAACCTTTAACATGTACTCCTAATTGAACATATCGATGAATTGTTCTTAAAAATTGTTCTGTGTCTTGTTCACTTTCTAAAAGTGAATACATACGCATTGGAATACTTTCTGCTTTGTCTGAGTGAATCGTTGAGATTATATTATGCCCAGAAGAAATTGAGTTTCTTACTGCTAATACAGCTTCATCACTTCTGACTTCGGATAATAATATCCATCTTGGGTTTTGTCTCATACATGTAACTAGT
>CAYFQA010000011.1:0-5223 GCA_964345145.1 uncultured Muribaculaceae bacterium
CTGGTAAAGCTAAAATATATGGCACAGACTGGATGAATTATTTTCAATTTAATAAAAATTATTATTCATTTTTTTATAAATTAACACCAGCTTCTTATCATATTGATCATCAAGCTTATGGACCAGCAATGGTCTATTCATCCTTATTTGCTGTTGCTTTAGTAATATTATTTTTCTTTAATAAAAAATTTAAATTAAAAGAAAAAATAGTCGTTGCAGCAATATTGTTATTCTTTTATTTGAGCTTTTCTTTTAATTTATTAGATTATGGCTGGCAATTATTCCAAAGACCTATTTGGTGGCAAAGTAGATATTCTTTTACTTTTAGTACGTTTTTGATTATAATTGCTTACAAAAATATAATTAATATTAATTATCTAAAAATAAAAACAAGTATTAAATTTATTATTATTTGGATATTTACTATTTTAGTAACTTTATCAGCATTTTTTGTCTTAAAAGACGTTGGAACAAATAATTACAACATTAGTGTATATTTCTTCTTAGTGTTTTCAATTATCATATTTTCTCAATATTTCTTTTTGTATAATGATAAAAATACTTATTGGTATATAATTTTATTAGTAGTCTTAGAACTATGTTTAAATACTTATAATGGACTTTCAAAAACTACATATAATAATCATAAAACTGAATTAGAAAATAAAATAGTAGCAACTGAAAAATCTGTTAATTATATTAAAGAAAATGATGAAGATTTTTATCGAATGGAATTTATAGATTTAAATACAACAAATGATGGAATGTTACTTAATTATCATGGGATTAATATTTTCACTTCAACAAGAAACCAAAACACAATTGATTTTTTAGAATATAAATTAGAAGTTGATGTTGATTCTGGATGTGGAGTTAAATTAAAAAGTTATCATCCAGCCTTACTATCTTTATTAAACATAAAATATTTAATTGGTGATATAGATTACCATGAAAAAATATTTGATAATGGAAAATATAATGTTTATAAAAATAATTATCCTTTAGGATTAGGTTTTATGGCAAATGAAAAAATTAAATATTTAGACTTAAAATCTGATTTTGTTAATGAAAATTTAGAAGAAATATTCAGTGCTATTTTAGATAAAGAGGTATCTTTTATAAAATATATTGATAATACTGATTTAATAGATGAAGAAATAAATGTGAAAAAGAAATATAATGGTTTAAGAAACTTTTATTATCGCGATAATAATACATTACCAGCTTCTATATCTTTAAATTATACTGCTGATAAAGATTATTTAATATTTCCAGACAATGTTTTTTCTAAAGCTAAAAATATAACTATAGATAATAAATCATACAAGAAAAATAAAGGTAATTATATTTATTTAAGTAAAGGACAAAAGTTAAAAGTTACTTATGAAATTAAAGAATCAACTGTTAACCAAGACGATCTTTATTTCCATTTATTTGATCTGGAAGAATATTCAAATACAATGAAAGAAATTGATTCAATAATGGAAATTAATAATAAATCCAAACATTTAATTGAAGGTTATATCAATGTTAAAGAGGATAAGAAAATTTTATTTACATCTATTCCTTATGAAGACGGCTTAAAAGTAAAAGTTAACAATGAATATATTAAGCCTATTAAATTACTCGATACATTTATTGGTTTAGAATTAAATGCAGGTGATAATAATATTGTGTTTGAATATACTCCTCCAGGATTAATAGTAGGTTTAACTATTTCTGGTTTGACTTTATTAAGTATTTTAAGTTACTATATAATTGTTAAAAAGGAAGTGTTTAAATGAAATTAAGTATTATTATTCCTTGTCATAATGAAGAAGAAAGTTTGATTAAATTACATGAATCAATTAGCAAAGAATTAAAAGATATTCCTTATGAATTATTATTTATAGATGATGGTAGTACTGATAAAACTGTTGATATAATTAAAAAATTATATGAACAAGATAGTGATCATGTAAAAAGCATTATATTTAGTCGTAATTTTGGTAAAGATGCAGCAATATATGCTGGAATTAAAAATGCAATTGGTGAATATACTTGTATAATTGATGCTGATTTACAGCAACATCCTAAATATGTAGTAGAAATGATGAATTATTTAGATAAAAATAATGATGTTGATCAAGTTGCAATGTATATTAAAGAAAGAAAAGAGAAAACATTACGTAATATTTTTTCAAATCTTTACTATAAATTAATTAATTTTTTAAGTGATACAAAATTTGCTAATAACGCTAGTGATTTTAGAATGTTTAGAAAAAATGTTAAAGAAGCTGCTAAAGAATTATCAGAAGTGAATAGATTTTCAAAAGGTATTTTTTCTTGGGTTGGTTTTAATACTAAAGTATTACCTTATATAGTTAAAAAAAGAGAAAACGGAAAAACAAAATTTAGTTTCACTAAGCTTATTATATATGCTTTTGACAGTATTATTAATTATTCAGTAAAACCATTACGTTTAATAACATTAGCAGGTTTTCTATCTGTTTTTGGAGCATTTATTTATTTAATAATAATAGTTGTTAAAAAATTATTCTTTACTGTTGATGTTCCTGGTTATTCATCTATAATGGCTATTCTTCTATTCTTTTCAGGAATTCAAATATTAAGCATTGGTATTTTAGGAGAATATTTATCAAGAACATATATTGAATCTAAAAAAAGACCTATTTATCTAGAAAAAGATAAAATAGGCTTTCAAGATTCAGATATTCTTTAATCTTCGTGTACTAAATATGCTTTTGATTGATAAGAGGTATGTAACCATACTTCTTTATTTATTTGAGGATTATTTTTTAAATAATTATAAAATTCTATTATATCGGGATTATCATGAGCAAATTTATTAAATGATTCTTCATCTTTTTTATAAAGACCCGCAATACGCGCTTTTCTTGTAGTTTCTAAACGATTTATTGCAGTTAATGGTTGACCACCACCACCAACACAGCCACCTTCACAGTTCATAACCTCTATAAAATGATAATCATTTATTTTATCAATCATTGAATTTAAATTAGTTATTCCATGAACAACTAATACTTTTAATTCAATATCATTTATTTTTAATGTTGCTTCTCTAGCTCCATCATAACCACGAATACTTTCTAATTTATAAAAATCGGGTTCTGGATTTTTTCCTGTTAATTTAAAATATGTCGTTCTTAAAGCTGATTCCATCACTCCACCTGTATTACCAAATATTTGGCCACCACCAGAAGCAGATCCTAAAACTTTATCAAATTCTTCGTCTTTTAAAATCGAAAAATCAATATCACACTCTCTAATCATCATTCCCAATTCACTAGTAGTAATTATAAAATCTACATCTGTTATTTCTGGTCTTTTAATTTCATATTTTTTAGCAGTACAAGGAGTCACACAAACATGAATTAACTTATTTTGATCTAGACCTTTTAATTTAGCAAAATACTTTTTCACTGCTGGTCCTTGCATTCCAATCGGACTTTTAGTTGAAGATAAATTAGGTATTAATTTTGGATAATACATTTCTGCATATTTAACCCATGCTGGACAACAACTAGTAAACATTGGAAAAGGACCATTATTATTAATTCTTTTAATTAATTCATCAGTTTCTTCAGTAATTGTTAAATCAGCTCCAAAAGTAACATCAAAAACATAATCAAATCCTAATTTTCTTAAAACTGAAACCATTTTTCCAGTAACTATTGTCCCTGGCTCCAAACCAAATTCATCACCTAATGCTACTCTAACTGCTGGACTAGTTGAGACAATAACAGTATAATCAGTATCATTTATATAATTTAATACTTCTTTATAATCATATTTAGGTGTTAAAGAACCAGTAGGACATGTTAAAACACATTGTCCACAGTTAACACATATTGGCTCGCTTACTTTTGTTTGATCATAAACAATACCAACTTTTTCTTCGCATATTGTTTTACAATTACCACATTTTATACACTTTTCTTCAATACGGGCTATACCAGGATTATCTTCAGATATCCATACCCTTGTATTATTCTCCATAAGTACTCCTTATATTATTTATGTTTTAATTTATATTAATTATATTTCATCAACCATTAAATTTTCTTTTGGTTCTTCAACAATATCACTATCTGGATTTTTTTCTACCTTATTAATAACAATTGGCTCTCCAATAGTTTCTGAAACAGGTTCTTCTAGTTGTTGTTCTTCTTCATGTTTTAAAGCAGCTCCTAAAGTCATACCTACTGCAGCTATATTTTCAATATTCTCAAGATCTTGTTGTTCTTCTAACACTTTCTTTTTAGTACCCTCACTATTCTTTTGTTCAATTAAATAACCAATTAAAGCAAAGATAAGAATAACAGCGGTTACTAAAAACCAAATATAATTTTTAGCTAAAAATTCTATCATTTTGCCCTCCTTTTTATTCTATAGTTAATTTTCCATTTGTTGGATAAATTTGAATAAATGTATTACCATCATTAACTATTAATTTCTTACCATCTTCTGTTTTATAAATTGTTTGTTCTTTTCTAGATTTCTTTTCCCATGTAATTGGTACAGTAACACCATTAGAAATATAAACACCTTTACCTTTACCAATATTATCAAGTTCTTGTCTTCCTTTGCCAGCACCTGGCATTATTCTATTACTAACTGCATAAGCAATTATATTTTTAACTGTATATTGTTTTTTAGTAACATAGTCAACATGCTCTTTATTATTTACTGATCTTAAATAAACTTTATTTTCAGAATCATATTCATAATTAACAATTGTTCCATTTGAATATTTAATATTTACTTTATTAGCTTCTTCACCTTCATAATTATGCTCTTCAATACTATAATTAAGTAATAATGGTTTATTTGTTTCACGACGACTAACTTTTTCTTTATTCATTTTTTCAGTATTTGTGTATGCTGTATGTTCAGAGGCTAAATTCAAAGGATTTTCACGATAATACCACGCTCCTCCTTTTAATTCTGTTACTCCTAAAGATCTAATATCTTCACCAGCCTGAGGACTTTGACCAATATGTACATATATAGCATCGTGTTCTAAAACATAATCTAAATAATAATGACGAGCACTTCTAATTGTTCCTATTCGTTTTACATCAGCATCTTTATATAATGCCATCATTCTTGTAATTCCACCTTCGACAATTAATTCATAAACTACATATGCTTCTTGTAAACCAGATTGTACTTTTCTAGCAACATTAATATTATTAATCA
>CAYFQA010000011.1:5272-13978 GCA_964345145.1 uncultured Muribaculaceae bacterium
TTTATTTTTTGTTTTTCTACTACTTTAGGTTCACTACTCAATGTTTTTTCTACTTGTTTTTGTTCCTTTTTTCCACACCCTGTTAAAATTAAGAACATTATTAATATACTTAGTATTATTTTTCTTTTCATGTTTTCATCTCCTATTATCTATTGTATCATATAACTAAGTTATTGATTACTTTTTCTTTTTCTTATCTTGACTATATTTTAAAGATATAGTTTCTTTATATGCTTTATCCATAACTTCAAAATCTTCATAATATTTAAAGAATATATTTAACGTTTGTAATACTCCGTCAACATTATTCATTATTTCTGGAATAACTGTTATTAAAGCATTTTTAGCTTTTATTTCATTATTTAATTCGTGATCATCACGATAATCTTCAAAAATATATCTTAAAGCCATAAATTTCTTTTCATCTTTAAGAACATTAATAATATCTATATTATTAATTAAATGATTTTTAATCGCTTTAATAATAATTAATCTTAGACTATCATTTTCTTCCCTTAAAATTATTTTTGGTATTAATCTATTTTCATCTTTAGACAATTCTCTTACTATCATCTCAATTAATTTTGTAATTAAATCAGGAAATAACAAAAATGTTTTATAAAACGAATATTCAGAAAAAGACTCAGTATAAAAATAATTTGGTAATGATTGATTTTCTTCATTAGTAATACTCAATATCGTTTTAGATTCTTGAAAATCATCTCTATTTAAAAAATAATATTTTTTTGTATTACCATAATCTCTTCTTTGAAAATTAACATTACTATTTAAATGATATAATTTCTTATATGCTTGATTAATAAGTGTTGGATCAGGATTACGATTACCAATCGTTTTAAGATAAGCAAGTAATCTTAATATATTAAACTCATCTAATTCCTGATTAATAATTTCTTTTATATCATCAATTACTCTTTGATCTTCTTCATTCAAACTTTTTAAAGAAAAACGAATTAAAACAAGTTTAGCTTCACTTAGAATGTTATCTTTATATGTCATTATATCAGGTATTTCTTCATAATTTTTAGCTTTTAATTCTTCATATTGTTTTTGACGATAAGCTAAATATCTTTTGTTAATAGCGGCATTTATTTCCTTATTCTCTAATAAAATTTTATCAGTCTTTATTTCTTCAATTAGTTTAAATAATTCAGCATCAGAAATTGTTTCTATTCTTTTAAGAGTTGTTTCAATTTGAGCACCATAAATCTTTTTTAGACCAACTTCATTCATATATGTTTCAAAATCTTTTCTCAACATTTCTAACTTTTCAACATTTATTGGATCAGTTTTATCTAAAAAGTATTCTATTTTAAAGTTTGCTAATTTATTTAAAAAACTTTCATATCCTTCTTGATCATATATTTTTAATTCTTTAATTCTTTCAAATAGTCCTTTAATTCTTTTTTCAATATTATTTAAATCTATTTGTTTTAAATCAGGAACAATTTTTAATTCAATTTCCTGTTCTTTCTTTTCTATTTCATAAATATAATCTATATTTGAATCAATTAATAAATTAAATATCTTTGATACTTGTTCAATATCATTTAAATCTCCATAAGCAATTGTTAATTTTAAAGAATGTTGTAAATCAACTAAGTATTTTTCTGTTTGTTTAGAATTAACAAACTCTAAAGCTTGTTTTAAAATTTGATCTTTAAACTTAGTAATTAATTCAATTGGAATGTTTGTTTTTTTTGTTCTTCTTAATAATGTTATAGCGTTTTTTTGGATATGATACTCTGTCTCATTTAAAATATTCATTATTCTTGGATTGTTACCTATTTTAGGAATTTGATTTAATGTGTTTTTTAATTCCTCTAACTCTTTAATTAATTCTGGATAAGGTTTTAAATTTTTACTTGAAGAATATTTTATTTTTTCTGTTGTATTAATTGCTAATTCAATTCTAAGTTTTAATAAATCATCATTACCTTTATTATTCATATAAGATGTGTATTCACTCATCAAAGAATAATATTCATCAAAAATAGCTTTTTTAGTTTCTAAAGTACTGTCTTGCCATTTCATTTGTAATTCGGCTAATCTATTTTCAATTTTAGCCGCTAAAGAAGGATTAATTATTGGGATACTATTTATTTTAAGTAAATTTAAAAATTCAGAAGCATCAACTAAAAATAAATCCGGATCAGTTACTACTTCTTTTGCAATTACTTCTTTTGTATCTTTACGATTGAATAATCTATCAATAAAACCCATAGTTATCCCTTCTAGTTAATAACCAATCACCTAAGTGATTGGTTTTTAATTTTCTATATAATTTAATTTTCTATATTCTTCATCTACAGCTATTAAAATATTTTTATAACGATCGATATCATCTATTTCTTCTAAAGTAAAATCTTCACCATTAAGAACTAATTTTGAAGCATAGACATTAAAATTACGATCTTCATCCATGGTATAATCTGTATATATTATGAATGTATCTTCATCATTATCACCTTCTGGAGTAATTATTGCAAGCGTATCACATGTTACTTTTTCACCAGCATCAGTTACTATATCAAAACTATAATCTTCCGTCATATTCATTCCTCCTATAACCTTTTATACCTATTTTCAGCTCTTGCAATTAAATTACGAATTTGATTACCTAAATTATTTCCAAATCTAGTAACTCGACTACCGTTATATTTACTAGATGGTCTTACCATTGTTTCATACATATAATTAAATACATGAAATGGTGCGGTTGCAATTCTACCTGCTAATCCAGCGACTCCTGCAAAACCAGAAAGAGGTCTTAAAACAACTGTAACTGGATACTTTGTTAAAGTAAATGCAGTTGATAAGCCTTGTGTTACCATTCTTCTATTAGCATTTTGAACAACAGCTGGATTATTAGAAAATCTCGAAATTTTTCTTAAAGAAGAAAACTCTCTTACTTTTAAAGCAAACTCTCTTGAAATTGAATGCCTAGTAGCACTTTTATTAGCCGCTACTCTTGTTCTTAATTGTGTATAATGATTATTACTTTCTCTAGTTATTAAAGCTGCTAACCTTGGTTGATGAACAGGTAAAGCAACTCGATGAGCTTCTTTTAAATAACGAATTAATCTACCACGAACAACTGTTATTCGATTTGGATTAGGATTTGGATTAGCTAATAAAGCTCTTAATTCAGCATCTACTCTTCTTACATCGATAACTACTTCTGCATATGTTCTAGCCACAAACTCACTCCTTATATATAATTATTATATCTTTTAACAATTAATAATACAATTATTAAACAATATGTTTACATAAAAAAAGAGGGTAACCTCTTTTTAATCTACTAGTTCTAAACGAACTTCTAAAGCATCATCACCAATACGATTTTTTAATTTAATAATTCTTGTATAGCCACCAGCTCTAGATTCATATTTTTTATTTAATTCATTAAATAGTTTTTCAACTGTCTTTTTATCATTATGAAGGAACGCTAAAGCTTTTCTTCTTGATACTAAATCATTTTTCTTACCATATGTAATCATTTTATCAACAAATTTACGAACTTCTTTAGCTCGAGCATCCGTTGTAATAACATGTCCATTGTTTATTACAGTTTTTGTAAGACCGGCTAATATGCTTCTTCTTATACGTGATTCTTTATTTAGTTTTCTATACATATTCTCTTCTCCTATTCTTTAAATGATAAACCCATTTCTGCTACTTTATCGACAACTTCTTTTAATGACTTTTTACCTAAGTTACGAATTTTAGTAACTTCTGATTCTTTTTTATTAATTAAATCTTGAACAGTATGAATATCTGCTCTTTTTAAACAATTATACGCTCTAACTGAAAACTCTATTTCTTCAATTGGTGTTTCTAATGTTTTAGTAATAGTATCTTCTTTTTTCTCTGCCATTACACTTGAATTATGAACCATTTCATCTAAATCTGTAATAATATTTAAATGTTCAATTAAGATTTTAGATGCTAAAGCCATAGCTTCTTCTGGTAATAAATTACCTTTTGTATATACATGCATAATTAATTTATCATAACTTTCATCTTGACCAACACGAGCACTTTCTACTTCATAATTTACTCTTTCAATTGGTGAATATAAAGCATCAATTGGAATAACATTAACAGGTGCGTCTACTAATTCTTTTTGAACTTCTTCAGCATCTAAGTATCCACGACCATTATTAACAGTCATTTCCATACTAATGCTTCCACCTTTTACTAAATTACAAATTACAAAATCAGGATTAATTATTTCTATGTCTGCATCTTTTTCTATATCACCAGCAGTTACTGGTCCTTCTTTTTTTGATGATAAACGTATTGTTTTTTGTTCATTAGAATGATTTTTAATTACAACGCTTTTTAAATTTAATACTATTGCTGTTACATCTTCAACTACACCAGTAATTTTTTGAAATTCATGTTGAACACCATCAATTAACACTGAAGTAATTGCAGAGCCAGGTAAACTAGATAACATTACTCTTCTTAAAGCATTACCAATCGTTGTTCCAAATCCTCTTTCAAGTGGTTCAAATTCAAACTTTCCATAGAAATTATTTTCCATGTAATCAGCTATTTTATATTTTGGTTTTTCAAAATCTAACATCATATTATTCCTCCCCTTAATTTCTTGGTCTTTTTTGTGGTCTACATCCGTTGTGTGGTATTGGTGTTTCATCATTAATTGCAGTTATTTCTAAACCTGCTGCTTGCAGTGATCTAATTGCATTTTCACGACCTCCACCTAATCCTTTTACAAATACTTCTACTTGTCTTACACCTTGTTCATATGCATCTTTAGCGCATGCTTCTGCAGATAACCCTGCTGCAAAAGGTGTTTTCTTTTTTGATCCTTTATAACCAATCGTTCCAGCTGATGCCCAGCTAATCAAATTACCTAAATTATCAGTAATACTAACGACTGTGTTATTAAATGTTGCATGGATATGTGCTTGTCCTTCAACAACATTCTTTTTTACTTTTCTTTTTCTTCTATTATATGCCATGTTATTACCTCCTATTTAGTTGCTTTCTTTTTGTTCGCGACTACTTTACCGCGACCTTTTCTTGTTCTTGCATTACGATTAGTTCTTTGACCACGTACTGGTAAACCTTTACGATGTCTAATTCCTTGGTAACTACCAATTTCCATTTTTCCTTTAATACTTAATTGAACTTCTCTTCTTAAATCTCCTTCAACAAGACAATTATCAACTTCTTTTCTTAAAGCAGCTACTTGGTCATCTGTTAAATCTTTAGCTTTAATAGTTGGTTCAACTTTTGCTTTTTCACATAATGTTTTTGCTAATGAACGGCCAATGCCATAAATACTTGTCAATGCAATTACAATATGTTTTTCATCAGGTAATTCAATATTTTTTATTCTTGCCATATTAATCTCCTATCCTTGAACTTGTTTGTGTTTTGGATTTTCACATATTACCATAACACGACCTTTTCTTTTAATAATTTTACATTTTGCACACATCTTTTTTACTGATGGTCTTACCTTCATATATTTTCCTTCTTTCTATATGTTATTCGCCCACGTGTTAAATCATATGGAGATAGTTCAACGACCACTGTATCGCCTAGTGAAATACGAATCATATTCATTCGTATTTTACCAGAAACGTGAGCTTCTACAATGTGTCCGTTCTCTAACTTTACCTTGCAAATTCCGGTTTTCATAACCTCTATAACTTTGCCTTCAACATCAATTTTTGTTTCTTTTGACATTTCTCACTCTCCTGTTAATATTTCATAACCATTATCGGTAACTACAACTGTATGTTCAAAGTGTGCAGATGGTTTACCATCTCTTGTTATAATTGTCCAGCCATCTTCGATAATGTATATTCCTTTTGTACCAGAGTTTAACATTGGTTCAACAGCGATTGTCATTCCTGATTTTAAGATAAAACTTGAATTACCATAATTAGGAACTTCTGGATCTTCATGAAGTTCTTTTCCTACTCCATGACCAATCAACTCTCTTATTACACTTAAATTATTTTTATTGGCATGATTTTCAATTGCTTGAGAAACTTTACCAATTGTTACTCCATCTTTTATTTCATTTAGTCCTTTATATAATGCTTCTTCTGTATGTTTTAAAAGATGAGCCTTTTCTTCATTAATTTTACCGACTGGATAAGTCCAAGCAGAATCTGAATGAAATCCTTTATAATATACTCCAATATCTATTGAAATTATATCTCCTTCTTTTAAAACTCTATTACCTGGTATTCCATGGACAACTTCATCATTTATTGAAGTACATATCGATCCTGGAAAACCTTGATAATCTTTAAACGATGGATAAGCATCATGACTTGTAATAAAGTTAAATGCTAGGTCATCTAATTCCTTTGTTGTAATACCTGGTTTTATATATTTTTTCAAATGTTGATGACAAAGATAATTTAGATGACCAGATTCTTTCATTAACTTTATTTCTTCTTTGCTTTTAATCATTATTAATAACCTTTTCTATTAAAGCAAATGTATCATATTTATTATCTTGTGCTTCAATAGTATTAAGTTCTCCGCGTTCTTTGTAGTAATCAATTACTGGTCTAACTTTTTTTAAATAAGTTTGGAAACGATTTCTAAATCCTTCTTCTGTATCATCATCTCTAGATGTTAATTCTGTTTGACAAACATCACAGATACCTTCTACTTTAGGTTTAGCAGTCATTTTATGATATATTTTTCCACAATTAGGACATCCTAATCTTCCTAAACTTCTATCAAAAGCTCTTTCTTCAGAAATGTTTATAAATATTACATATCCTCTTTCCATACCAATCTCTTCACATAATTCATCATATAATTCTATTTGTCTTAAAGTTCTAATTGAACCATCAAATAAAACTCCTTTTGATAAATCCCATGTTTTTAATTCTTCTTTAATTAAAGAAAACATTAACTCATCATTTATTAAATCACCACGATTTATAGTTTCTGTAATCTCTTTACCTAATTCTGTTGTTTTATCTACTGAGCGAAGTAATTCTCCTGAAGAAAGATGATTATAACCATATTTTTCTACAAGCAATTCGCATTGAGTTCCTTTACCTGCAGCTGGTGGGGCAATAAAAATAATATTTTTCATTATCTTCTACTTCTCCTTTTTGTTTTATAACTTCTACTAACAATACTACTTTCAAGTTGTTTGTATGTTTCAATTGCAATTCCAACTACAATTAATAATCCTGTTCCTCCAATTGTTACCGTATTTGGTAAACTAGATAATTTAGAAAAAATAATTGGAATAACTGCAATAATAATTATAAATAAAGTCCCAACTACTGATAGACGATTTAAAACATCTTTAATATATTCTTCAGTATCGTTGCCTGGTCTAATACCAGGAATATAACCACCACTTTGATTTAAATTTTTTGCCATTTCTTCTGGATTCATTTGCATGATTGTATAAAAATAAGCAAATATTATAATCAATACTACATATATAGCAAAACCAACTGGTTCTGTATAAGTTAAATATTTTTCAATAAAAGTATTAAATTCAGGCTTATTGATAAATGAAGCAATAATACCAGGAAAACTTAATATTGATGAAGCAAATATTACTGGAACAACACCTGCTGAATTTAATTTAACTGGTAAATAAGTTTGTTGTCCTCCATAAGCACTTGTTGTTCTATTAGAGTATTGAATTGGGATTCTTCTTTCTGCAAGTTGAATCCAAATTATACCAACAATTATTACTAAATAAATTAGAATAAATCCTGCAAATCCAAGTATTCCTAATAATAAATTATCTCCTTTAGTAATAAGTTGTTCATAAACTGTTATAAACATACTTGGCATTGTATTTAAAATACCAGCCATAATGATTAACGATAAACCATTACCGATTCCTTTTTTTGAAATTTGGTCTCCTAACCATAATAGGAAAGCAGTACCAGCTGTTAAGACAATTGTTGATTGAACAATAGTCGTTGCGTCAGCTCCTTTTAGAAAATAGATTGAAAACGCATATCCTTGTAAAAATGCAAATCCAATACCCATATATCTAGTAATTACATTTAGTTTTTGACGACCAACATGTCCTTGTTCTTTTAATTCTTTAAAATAAGGAATTAAGTCTGACTGTAATAATTGCATAACAATTGATGCCGAAATATAAGGCATAACTCCTAGACCAAAGATTGAATGAGGTTTAATACTTCCACCTGTATTCAAACTAGCTAATTGCCAAAAAGTTAATTCACCAGTTATACCAGTAGCCCCGATACGAATAATATTTGTACCAATTGAGAAAATAAGTAAAGCAAATAATGTATAATATATTCTTTGTCTTAAATCTTTATTTGTTGGACCACTTAATTGTCTGAATAGATTTTTCATCTATACCACCTCAGCTTTTCCACCATTTTTCTCTATTTTTGTAACAGCATTACTAGAAAATCTATTAGCTTGAATAGTTAATTTTTTTTCTAATTCACCATTACCTAGTACTTTTAACCCATTTAATTCTTTTTTTATAATTTTTCTTTCTTTAAGAACATCTAAATTAACTGTATCTCCATCATTGAAAAACTTATTTAAATCACTTAGATTTATAGTTGCATAACGAACTGTAAATCTTTTATTATTAAATCCTCTTTTAGGAATTCTTTCAAATAATGTAGATTGTCCACCTTGAAACCAAGGTTTAATTGAAGA
>CAYFQA010000012.1:0-7402 GCA_964345145.1 uncultured Muribaculaceae bacterium
ATAGTATTTACAAGATCAGCAAAAACAAGTTGGAGTATTAAAGCATCTGATTCAAAAATGTGCGAAGGGGAAACTTGTCGTTCAATCTATAATAATAATTTAACATCTACTAGTACTAGTATTAAAAATCCTAAAACTGGTTTAGTCGGTATGATCGGATTAATAATTGTTTTTGCTAGTTCAATTACTGTATACAATATTACAAATAAGAAAAAAGCATTATCAAAAATTTAATTAATAAAAGAAGAAGTAATTAAATACTTCTTTTTTTGTAAATAAATATAATTATGATATAATTTTAATGAGCCAATTTAGTTAAGTGGTATAACAAATCCATGGTAAGGATTAGTCAACAGTTCGATTCTGTTAATTGGCACCATGAAAACACACGAATTTATTCGGTTTAAAAATAAATTAATCTATTACTTGATAACTTACTTTTTTTAATTGTTATTGTTTCTTCAATTATAATATTATCATTATTAACAATGGTAATTTTTAAAATTAGGGGAGTATTTTTTTGTGTTAAGAAACGATTTACTTTGTTATGAACATTAATTCTAAAACTTTTTAAATAATTAGTTAATGATAATGCTTCCGGACTTAAATATTCATATTCATATAACACATTATCATTACTTGATAATTCAAATTCAATATTTTTAAATAAATAATCTTCTTTATTATAACTAAGATTATCAATTTTAATTAAATTAAGGTTAGGAGATTGAATCATAACACCATCTTTAATTGTAAAGTTACCTTTATCATCACTTAATGAGACTACTGTAAAACGATTAAAATTACCTAAAAAATAAATTAATATTAATACTGCAATAATTACACCTATTATAATAAAACCTCTTGCATTTGATTTTAATTTTCTTTCTCTGTTAGTTAAAAAATTCATAATTTAATCTCCTTTATATATTTTCATGTTCATTATACCATACATTAGTAATCTTAACGCTTTGACTAATTGGCATTGGGTCTGGTAATTCTAATACACTTACTAATGGAACTGTAAATGCTGTTCCAAATGATATTGCTGAACCAGGTTTAGCATCTTTAATTTTTTCAATTGTTTCTGTTGATATATTTGATGCAATACCTCTAATTATATTAATATCTTCTGGATGATACATTCTAAATACTATGAAATTTGAACATTGACTAATCGCAGTTTTAGATAATTCACTTGGTCTTTGAGTAATTAAACCTAAAATAACACCATATTTTCGACCTTCTTTTGTAATTCGATCAAATATATTATAACCAAGAATATTAATATCAGTATCATTTTGAACATATCGATGAGCTTCTTCTAGAATAATATGTATTGGATAGCTTGTTTTAACTTTTAATTTGGTTGTAAAATTGAAAAACATTTTACAAAATATTTTGGTTAATATTTGAGCGAATCTTTCATCGATTGAACTAACATTAAAATTGATTATTTGAGATGGCCTACCATCGTTAGTAGAAAATAACCTTTTAACATAATCACTTAAAGAAATATATGTATCATGATCAAAAAGATTATTATGGTTAGAATTAATAATAGATTGTAATCTAACTTTTAAAATATTGTGACGATCAAATACACGACTACTTAATAATAAACCTTCACTTATTAAAGCAAATTCTAAAGCGTAATATAAGTCGTTTAAGTTATAAACTAATAATTCATTTTTTTCTAATGGTTCTAAAACTAAATTGTTATATTTTTCTAATAATTCAACTACTAAATGAACATTAGCCATTTTCCCTTGGTTATCAATATTAAGACATTGTCTTAAAGTACGAACATATCCTGGTTGAATAATTTTTGTTTCTAAGTTAATAGATTCAGTATTGTATTTAGTCAAAGTTGCTATGATTTGATCACGCATTTGAGTAGTATTTTTACCACTTGTTAAAATATCTAAAAGAGCACTGGAAATAATATTGTTTTTCCAATCTTCAGCGGCTGAACCTTCACTTAAGAAAATATTAACTAATTCTAAAGATTTATTAATTATTTGAACTTGACTAGCTTCTGAAGCATGTAATAAAAGAGCGATATCATCTGCATCTAATAAAAAAGCTGGTATTTTAATTAAGTTATTATCATCTCCATCAATTTCAGTAGTATAACTCCTAAAACCAATACCAGGTAAAGAATTCATTTTTGAAAAAGCATTATTATATTCTCCGTAAACATCAAATATGGCTAAATGAGAATTAATAGGCATTTGTTCATCATTGTAATAAAAAATATTTTGAATAATTCTTGCTGTTCCACATGATTTACCAGAACCAGTATTACCTAAAATAGCAAAGTGGGAAGATAAAAAATTATCTATATTAGCAGTAACATTAAATCCATCATAAGTAGCGCTTTTACCAATATATAAAGCATCCTTTTTAGATATGTCTTGATTACCTAATATTAATTCAACTTCGCTTTTGTAAATTAAACGACAACCGGTTTTTAAACTTGGTTTTTTAATAATTCCAGATATAAAAACATCATTAATAATTTCTCCAATTAATAAAACAGTTATTTGATTTTGATTAATTGCAGTTATTTCTCCAACTATTTTTCTTTCATTTGCAGGAAATACAACATGATAATTTAAAATATTTGTTTCAATTTCTTTAGTTGAATTTTCTAAAATAACATAATCATCTTTAATTTCTAAAATTTTTCCAAACATTAAGACACATCCTATCTTAAATTAATTTTAGCACATTTATCTTAAAATAAAAAGTTAAATAAAGGATGATAAATATTAATAAATATGTTAATCTATTAATATAAGGTAGGATGTGATATCTTGGCTAATAATAACGAAGCTCTAGTACTTTCAGCAGCAAATTTAAAGACAATAGAAGATAATTTAGAATTTTTTGCTAAAAGTTTAGGAACTGTAAATACAAATATAACAGATGTTACTAAACAGATGAGTGATGTAACTCAGAATGTTTTAACTTTGGAAGAAGAAATAAAAGAATTAATGCAAGAGATTAAGGGAACGACTATTGTTTCTAATGCTAAACAGTCGATTGTAATTAGTCAAAATGAATGGCAAAAAAAATTTCAACATCATGAACAATTAAGAAGAAATATTGTTTCTATAATGCGTTCAACAAACTTAGGTTTAATTAACAAAGCGAGTATGCAAAATTTTCAAGAAGATATAATGATAAATACTCCAAATTACTGGTTAGCGCCAGCAATAATAGCAATCTCAGCTTGGTTATCTGATGATAAAGAAACCGCAAGTAAAGCTCTACATGAATCTCTAAGAAGAGATAAATCTAAAACGTCTTTATTAATGTGTTTAATTTATTTACAAGTTAATAGGCATAGTACAGCAACAAAATGGTTAGAATATTATTTAAGTAATCAAAATCCTGTTGAATTAGATTCATTAATTATTGTTTTATTAAATTCATTAAATACTAAAGCATTTAATTATGAACAGCAAATGCTAGTTTTAGAATATATTGAAAAATGGTTATTAGAATTAAATAATTATTCTGATTATAAAGAAGAAAATATTAATACTTGGTTAGAACTTTTAAATTCACTAAAAATGCCAAAACAAGATGAAGAATATCCAGCAATTAGAAATTATACAAGTGATGAACATATATTTCAAACTCAACTTAATATTATTCAAAATAAAGAATTAATATATAATTTTTTTAATGTTATTTTAAATAGAGAAGATAGTCAAGATTATGATAAATCAATATCTTTAGAAAATTTAATTGATTTGCTAGTAAATGAATATGATGGGGAAGAATTAGCATTGAAAAAAGATATTTATTTAAATAATTTAATTGTTGAAGCTAATGGAGATTTAAAAGCTGCTGAAGAAAAAATGGAAAAATCAAAAATAATTTTACAAGACAAAAAAAATCTTTATGTTCATTTACATAATACAATTTTTAAAGATAATTTTATTCGTGTGAGTAATAATACTAAAAAAATGGCTCTTTCTTTTCAAAAAGAAAACATTATTAATGCTTATAATCGATTTAAAACTACAAATGTAATTAATCGAGACTATGTGGTTAATATCAATATTGATGGTTATGTTAGTCAAATTAAAGATGGTTATGAAGAAAAAACTGAAAAACAAAAATTAATGAATCATATGCGTGTTATTGGAGAAAATAAAAAGAAAACTTATCCTTTATTTAATATAAAAATGATAATAGCAATTATTTTAGCAATTGGTATAGTTTTTGTTGTTAAACAAAATACTACTTTAATGTTAATAATTTTAGCTGCTGCATTAGGGTTCTGTGCTTATGAATTTTATAATGCATATTCAGCTCGTAAAAACATTGATAAATTAACTAGAATAGATTTTGAAAATAAAATATTGATTTTAGAAGATTTAATTGCTGAAATAGTTGATTTAAAAGAAATAATTATTGCAGCTGAAGAAGATAATAAACTGGATAACTTATTTAATAATTTAGATTACAAAAAATATTTAGTAAATCAAGAAGAAAGAAATATTAGAATAGGAGTAAGCCATGAATGAAGATGTAGTTAAGTTACCAGATTGGGACTTATTACCACCGGTAACTATTGGAGGTTAAAATGATATATGTTGAATTAGTAAAAGCTATTAATAGTCATAAGACAAGCGCTAGAGATGAAAATTTTATTCAAACGATGAATAATGTTAAAACTAAATATAAAGGCAATGCTCAAAATAGATTATATACTCATTTTATCAATATGATAATTCATCGCTTGAACTTATTAACTGAAAATTTTGTTTCATCTGTTAATGATGTTAGTAATACCCAATTAGCAATTGAAGAAATAAAAAAAGAAAGTAGTTATTGTAAACAATTAGCTAAAGTAAATTTAATAGACGAAGAAACTCAAAAAGCAATAGTAAATTATATTAATGAATATTTAAATCAAGTAGAAGATAAATTTAAAGAAATGTTTTTAGATTCACCAAGTGAAGAATTATCTCTTCTTGCACATAATATAAATTTAGGAGGAAGAAATGAATTATAAAGAAACTCAAGAAAAATTAGAAAGATATTTACAAGCTAGAATACCTTTTATTCAAGTATTATCTTTTGAAAAAGAAAGAGTAACAGAGTTAATTAAGTCACTTGCAAGTAAAAATAACATGACAGTTTTTTATCATAATATGTCAACAGGAATAACAAACATATTAACAGGAGAAGTTGTTTCAGATCAAAAATTAATTATGGGAGTTTTAGATTACATTGCTGAACAAATAAAAACTGCACGTAATTTAACATTTGTTATTAATGATGTTGCAGAACTTAGTAATGATACTTTGACATCTCGTTATTTAGCAAATATTGTTCAAGAAGCAGAAAAAAATAGTTGTTCAATAATATTGATTTCTGATGATCCAGCTTGGATAAAATTACAAAGATTAGGTACTACTGTTGAACTTAGTTTACCTAACCAAGAAGAAATAGAAGAGATAGTAAATTCAACAATTAGTCCTTATTTAAGTAGAATTCAAAATGAGTGGGATAGTTCAGATATTAAAGAAGTATCTAATATTTTTAAAGGTATTAGCCAAAAAGAAATAAAAAATGTTTTATTATCATTTATTGTAACTGGTAGTTTGAAAAAAAGTGATATTGTTGAACTTAGATATACAAAAGATGAACTTTTTTCAAATATAGGTGGAATTGAGAAAATTAAAATAGATGATGATCTTGTTTATGGTGGGCTTGAAAATTTAAAAGAATGGTTAAATACTAAAGAACAATTATTAACAAGTGATAAAAAAGCAGAATTACAAGCTAGAGGGATGCGCCCACCACGTGGAATAATGCTAATGGGAGTTCCTGGTTGTGGTAAATCATTATCAGCTAAAGCAGTTTCTCATGCTTGGAAATTACCTTTATATTTACTAGATTTTGCAACAATTCAAGGGATGTATGTTGGTCAAAGTGAACAACAATTAAAAGAAGCTTTAGAAGCTGCTGAGTATGTTGCACCTTGTGTTTTATGGATTGATGAAATAGAAAAAGGATTAGCAGAAGGAAGTGATTCATCAGGAATCACTCAAAGATTAATTGGTCAGTTTTTATTCTGGTTACAGGAATGTAAAAAAGATGTATTTGTCATTGCTACTGCTAATGACGTCAGTAAATTAAAACCAGAATTATTAAGAAAAGGTCGTTTTGATGAATTGTTCTTTGTTGATTTACCAAATAAATCAGAAAGAAAAGTTATTATTTCATTATATTTGAAAAAATATTTACAAGTTGATTTTAATGAAGAAACAATAAATCGTTTAATAACATTGTCAGAAAATTTTACTGGTGCAGATATTGAATCAGTAATTAGAGATTATGCTTATAATAAAATAGCTAATAAAACAGAAGTTAATGCTGATGAATTAATTAATATTTTTGCTAATACTGTATCTTTATACAATACTAATAAGGAAAAAGTAGATGCTTTAAGATTGTGGGCTAAAAATAGAACAGTTAGTGCTTCAAAACCAGATATAGAAACTCCTGTTGAACCAGTAACAATTCAAGGTTAATAATTGACTGATTAATATTAATGTGTTAAAATTCAAGAGTATTTCAAGGAGGAATAATTATGGCAAAAAAAGTAACAACAAAAAAACCATTAGCGGGTAATAAGCGTTCACATGCTTTAAATGCAACAAGAAGAACTCAAAAACCTAATTTACAAAAGAAAACTATCAATGGTGAAAAAGTAATAATAAGTGCTCGTGAAGCAAAAAAAGCAAATAAGTAGAAATACTTATTTTTTTATTAATATAAAGATTGTTTTAATTTTAAAATGTTGTTACAATTGTACTATAAAATAGAAGGGAAGAATAAAATGGAAGAAAATTTTAATCAACAATCACAATCAAATAACAAAATGAAATTAGTATTATTATTAGGAGGAGCTATAATTTTTGCCTTAGTAGGCTATATTATTTTTAATAAAGTCTTGAAAAAAGAACCTAGTCAATCTTCAAAAATTAATAATGAAACAAAAGAGGTTAAAACATTAAATTTAACTGATGAAGTTGTTAAAAAATTAGTATATCCTAAATATAATAATCGTATTGAGACATTTATTGATGAATATCCAATTATTTGGGATTTTATTGATATTGAACTTGATGAAATTAAAAGAGACTATCGTATGCTTTCTGTTAGTGATCTGGTCAAAAAAGAACAAAATAAAGATGAAACATTAGAATATTCTGAGTATGCTATAGCAGAAGAATTTGAAATAACATATCATAAAATATTTGGCCCAGATCAAGAATATAGTGATGGTTCTTTATCAGACGGCTATAGTGAACTATGTGGTCCATTAACTAGTTATGATGCAACTAAAAAAATATATCACAACTTTGATCCT
>CAYFQA010000012.1:7412-13742 GCA_964345145.1 uncultured Muribaculaceae bacterium
GAAGGTGGTAATGTCTTATTAACTATTAAAGACAAAGCATTTAAAGCTGAACAAGATGGAGACAATATTTATGTGTATCATAATTATGTTTATATTTTAAGTGGTACAGAAAATAATAATTATTATTTTGATCATTTACCAATTAAAGATCAAGATTATACATTACAAGATAATGAAATAATTAAAACAGTTCCAACTGCAATTTATCATAATGAAAATTTAGAAGAAGGATTTTATTATTTAACAAACAATAATAAATTAAATACATATCGATATACATTTAAAAAACAATCAGATGGAAATTATTATTTTGCTAGTGGAAAAATTGTTGAACGTGTTGTCAATGAACCAATAATTGAACAACCGCATGATGAAACATCTGTAACAGATGATTCAATTAGTTTAAATGATCCGATAATTGAAAATTTATTATATCCAAAGTACAATACTTATTTAAATAATATGGGACTAGATGGTGGAGATAGTGGAATTCCAATAAGTTGGGAATATATTGATATTGATGTTAAAAATCTATCTCGAGATATGAAGATGATTTCAGCTAGTGAATATGCTAAACCAGAACAAATAACTTCTTCTGAAGAGCTTTATTATACCCAATTAGTGACAGCAGAAGAATTTAAAAAAGGATTTGAAAAATTATTTGGACCAGAAGTTAATTATACAGATGGTAAACTTGATTCAAAATATAGTAATGTTTGTGGATTAATTTCAATATATGATGCTAAACGAAATGTTTATACAGATGCTGGACCTTGTGGTTTTGAATGTGATGAAAGTTGCTGGTATGTATATAGTGTGAAAATGCCATATAAAGCAACTAAGACTAATGATGTAATATCTGTTTATTTTCATTATGTATATGTAATTGAATATAATGATGGTTATATTTATTTATATAATAACCGACCATTAAACAATAAAGATTATACATATGATGATAAAACACATTCTTTAAATAATATAAAAAATTATATTTTTAAAGAACAATCAAACAATTCTAGTCATATAAATGCTGCAGAAGAGGCATTAAAAAAAGTAATCAATACTGGTAAAGCATCAGAGTATAAATATGAATTCACAAAACAAAGTGATGGTAATTATTATTTCTCAAGTGGAAAAGTTATTAAGTAATAATTAAAAAACTCTAGAATAATTTCTAGAGTTCTTTTTTTATTATATTTATTTATTTGCTGTATTTAATTGATAGTTCATATATTGAGCATATTGTTCAGCTAATTTTGAATCTGTTATTTTCATATCATATTTTTTACGAATATCAATTATAGCTTTAATAGGTAAAACCTTATCGCCTTCTAATTTTTTATTAACTAAAGCTTCAGTTATTTTGTCTTTAGAAGCTTCTAAAGATGGCTTTTCTTTTTCATCAACTTTTAATATAATGTGAAATCCATGTTCAGATTTAACAGGTGTATCAGTCATTTCTCCTTTTTTAAGTGCAAATGCAGCTTCTGTAAATTCAGCAACCATTGTATCTGTATCAAAGAAACCTAAATCACCACCAAGATCTTTACTACCTAAATCTTCAGATTTTTCTTTAGCAACTTTAGCAAATTCTTCTTTTAAGTTTTTAGCTTTTTTCAAATCATTAATAATTTGTTCAGCTGTTTCTTTAGCTTTTTTTTCAGCGTCTTTTTTTTCAGCACCACTCATATTTTCATCATTAGGTACTTTGATTAAAATATGACTTGCTTGAATATCACCATATATTTCTTTATCATAATAAGCTTTCATTTCTTTATCTGTTAATGTACTAGCTACATAACTATTTGTAGCTTCTTCTCTTAATAATCCTAAATATATAGAATTTTCTAATGCTTCAACAGTATTAACTCCATAAGCTTGTCTTAAATATTGCATAAAGAAATCTTCATTAAAATTACTTTGATCATAACCAAACATTTTTTTAACACGTTCAGTTTCTTTTTTAGCTTCTTCTTTAACCTCATCTAATTTTTTATGATATTCTTTTTCTAAAATTGTTTTGTCCATTAAATCGATTACTGTTGCTAAGGCATAAGTATCTTTCATTTCTTCATATAAAGTATCAATACTAACTTTTTCCTCATCTTTAAAAGTTAAAATAGCATCTTCACCAGATTTTAATTTTGGAACCTCTCCACAAGCAGATACTAATAATGTAAATGCTAGTAAAATAATAATTTTCTTTTTCATATCTTCACTCCTTGACAAATAATAATATAACAATTATTTAAATAAGTTGCAATAGTTTACATGGACTTTTAAGCTTAATTTTAATATAATTTAAGCGGTGAGAAAATGAAAGTAGAAGAATTTAATTATGAGTTACCAGAACATTTAATAGCTCAAACACCTTTATTAGAAAGAAGTAATTCAAAGTTATTAGTTTTAGATAAAAACAAAGAAGAAATAAACCATGATTATTTTTATAATATTATTGATTATTTAAATAATGATGATGTTTTAGTCATTAATGATACAAAAGTTATACCAGCAAGATTAATTGGTACCAAAGAAGATACAGGAGCTGTAATTGAAATATTATTATTAAAAGAATTAGTTAATGATAATGGGGAATGTTTGGCAAAACCGGTTAAAAGATTAAAGATAGGTACAAAAATTAATTTTTCTTCTAAATTATCCTTAGAAGTAACAGAAATATTTAAAGAAGGAATAATTCATATTAAAATGTTATATAATGGAATTTTATTAGAAATATTAGATGAATTAGGAGAAATGCCTTTACCACCATATATTCATGAAAAATTAGCTGAAAAGGATAGATATCAAACAGTTTATGCCAAAAATATTGGTAGTGCAGCTGCACCAACTGCAGGATTTCATTTTACTAATGAATTAATAGAAAAGATTAAAAATAAAGGTGTAAAAATAATGACAATAACTTTACACGTTGGTTTAGGAACATTTAGACCAGTTCAAGTTACAGATCTTAAAGACCATAAAATGCATTCTGAATACTATCAAATGACAAAGGAAGTAGCGGATTTATTAAACAAGTCAAAAGAAGCTGGAAAAAGAATAATTGCTGTTGGAACAACTACAACAAGAGTGTTAGAAACTATAATGACTAAATATAATACTTTTAAAGAAGATTCGGGATATACAGATATATTTATTTATCCTGGTTATGAATTTAAAGCTATTTCTGCTTTAATAACTAATTTTCACTTACCTAAAAGTACTTTAATAATGTTAGTATCAGCTTTTTCTTCACAAAAATTAATTATGAAAGCTTATCAAGAAGCAATTAATAATAATTATCGTTTCTTTTCTTTTGGAGATGCAATGTTTATTAAATAATGCTAAAATAAAACTATGAAAATAAAATATGAATTAATAAAAAAAGAAAAAAATACTAATAGCAGATTAGGTAAAATAATTTTTGGAGATAAAGAATATTTAACTCCAATGTTTATGCCTGTTGGAACAGTTGGATCAGTTAAAACATTAACTCCTGAAGAATTATATGAAGTTGGTTCAGGAATTATTTTAGCTAATACGTATCATTTGTGGTTAAGACCTGGTGAAGATGTTGTGAATGCAGCTGGTGGAATTCAGAAATTTATGAATTACAATGGACCAATGTTGACAGATTCGGGTGGTTTTCAAGTATTTTCTTTAGCTAAGCCGAAGGATATATCTGAAGAAGGAGTAACATTTAAAAGTCATTTGAATGGGGAAAAATTATTATTAACTCCAGAGAAATCAATTGAATTACAAATAAAAATTGGCGCTGATATAGTTATGAGTTTTGATGAATGTGTTGCTTATCCTTCAACTTATGAATATATGGAAAAGAGTATTGAAAGAACATTAAGATGGGCTAAACGTGGTAAAGATACGTTTAAATCAAATAATCAAGTTTTATTTGGTATTGTTCAAGGTGGAGAATATCCGGATTTAAGAGAAAGATGCGCGAAGGAGTTAATAAAAATAGGTTTTGATGGTTATGCAATTGGTGGAACTAGTGTTGGTGAAGGAAAAGATGTCATGTATAAAATGGTTGAATATTCAACTAAACATTTACCAGAAGAAAAAGTTCGTTATTTAATGGGAGTAGGTGAACCAATTGATATTTTAAATGGTGTAGAAAGAGGAATTGATATTTTTGATTGTGTTAATCCAACTCGTTTAGCAAGACATGGACATGCTTATACAAAATATGGTAAAATCAATATGAAGAATGCTCAATATAAAGAGGATTTTAGTCCATTAGATGAATGCGATTGTTATACATGTAAAAATTATACCAAAAGTTATATTAGACATTTACTTGCTTCTGGAGAAATACTAGGTTCAAGGTTGTTATCGATTCATAATATTCGTTTTTTAATAAAATTAACCGAAAACATTCGTGAATCTATTAAAAATGACAATTTTTTAGAATATAAAAAAGAATTTGAGAGGGATTATTATGATATCAAATAGAACAATATTTTTAATAACACTTTTAGCAATAGTTATGATTATTACAGTACCAACAATTATTAGAATAAATGATACACATACAGAAAGATTATTAAAAGTAGAAACATTAAAAATTAAAGAAAAAGCTTTATTATGTGAAGTTAAAGGTGAGTGTAAAGAAGAAAAAATAACATTAAAATATTTAATTGATAATAAATATTTAACTAGAGGAATAGATCCTCGCACTAAAGAGTATTTTAAAGATGATGTTTATGTTATTTTAAAAGATGGTAAAGCGACTTTATTTATTGATGGAATTGAAACTGATTAAGTGTTATAATTAGTATAGAGTAGGTGAAATATTATGAAAGATGTTAATTTGCTAACTAGTAATGGAGTAAATGTTACTAAAAGTTTAGAATTATTAGGGGATATGGAAACATATGATGATACATTACAAGATTTCTTAAACGCTGTATTTGATAAAATGAATAAAATAAAATTATATAAAGAATCACATAATATGCCTGATTATGCAATTTTAGTTCATTCATTGAAAAGTGATGCTCGTTATTTAGGATTTGAGAAATTAGCAGAAATAGCTTATGAACATGAATTAAAAAGTAAAGAAAATGATCAATTATATGTAAATGAACACTTTAATGCTTTAGTAGTTGAAGCTAGTAGAATTGTTACTTTAGTTAGAGATTATTTAGGTCAAACACCTCATCAAGAAGAAGTTAAAGAAAAACAAGAAGAATCAAAATTAGAAGTTACTAAAGAAGCTTTATTAGTAGTTGATGATTCTGATTTAATGCAAAAATTCTTAGAAAAAGTATTTAGTGAAAAATATCAAATAATTATCGCTAATGATGGTCAAGAGGCAATAGATGTTTTAAAACAAGGTCATAATGA
Source organism: uncultured Muribaculaceae bacterium (assembly GCA_964345145.1). GTDB lineage: Bacteria > Bacillota_I > Bacilli_A > RF39 > UBA660 > JAAZHN01. The sequence goes on from CAYFQA010000012.1 coordinate 12,777, forward strand.
TAAGATAATGTGTATGCTTTTAGATCTTAATATGCCGAATGTAAATGGATTTGAAGTATTAGATTATTTAAAAGCAAATAATATTTTTGAAAAAATACCAGTATCAATTATTACGGGAGCAGATTCAAGAGAAACAGTTACAAGAGCATTTACTTATCCAATAATTGATATGTTATCAAAACCGTTCACTGAAGTATCTGTTAAAACTATTGTTGAAAAAACAGTAAGTTATAAAAAATAATAATAAAAAGCTAAAAAAATATTTTTTAGCTTTTAATATGTTATAATTAAACCATAATATAGTATTAATGGTGATGATATGAGAATAAAAAGAAGAGGATTTACGTTAATAGAATTATTAATTGTAATCATTATAGTAGGAGCTTTAATAGCATTAACTTCAGTATTAATTTTAAATTCAAGAGAAAAATCAGCAAAAAATATATTAGCAATAGAAATGGTAAATTATAGTACAAAAGTAAGTGCACTGTATTTAGATACAAAAATAGATTTAGGCGATTTAACCCCAATAACATATACAGTAGATAATTTTAAAGAAGGATCAGATGTTAAAGGATGTTTAATAATAGATCCAACAACAAATACAGTTAGTGAAGTAGCAATATATGATAAAAATTATTATTATATAGGTGATTATAAAACTATTGCTGAAAATAAAGGTAAAAATGTTTTAAAATTAACAAAAGAAAATCAAACAACAATAATTAATCAAATAAATCAAAAATGTATAAATGTAACTCCAACACCGCCAAGTACACCAACAATAGATTCAACACTAGTAGCAAGACAATCATCAAGCTCAAAAGAATTATTTTGGATCCATGCAGAAAATATAACGGAGATAACATTTCAACCAATAATAAATATCCCAAGTAATGCAATTGAAACATGGGATGTATCTAATAATAAAAACAATTCAATAATGGCTTATATAGTAGATGATGG
>CAYFQA010000013.1:0-13254 GCA_964345145.1 uncultured Muribaculaceae bacterium
TTATATCTAATATTTTTTTTATTAAAACGTCTTTACCAGAACGTTTTTCAATTTGAAAGTCAAGTGGTAAATCTTTTTTTTCTAAAGGTTTATCTAACAATTCAATTTTATCTAGTCTTTTTTGAATACTAGCAGCTCTTTTAAAAAAAGGTTCCCCACCAGGAAAAGCTAGTTTACCCCACTCTTGTAATTGTTTGATTTTTCTTTTCATAGCTTCGATTTGTTTTTGTTGATTTTTAAAATCAGCAAATTCATTCATTATTCTATTTTCATTTTCTTTTAAATAATAAGAATAGTTACCATGAAATATTTCGGCTTGGCCTCTTTCAATTAAAACTGTTTTAGTCACTACTTGATCTAAAAAATAACGATCATGAGAACTAATTAAAATAGTTCCTTTATAATCTTTTAAATATTCTTCAAACCATTCTAAAGTCTCTATATCTAAATGATTTGTTGGCTCATCCAACAATAAAATTGATGGTGACTTTATCATTAAAGCAGCTAAATTTACAATAGTTTTTTCTCCTCCGGATAAACTATTATAATTTCTTTCTAAAATTTCATTTTTAATTTTAAAACCATTACAAATTTTATTTATTTTAGCATCTAGTTCATAACCACCTTGTTTTTCAAAATCTTCTTGTAAACGACCATATGTTTTTAATATTTTTTCTAATTCTTTTTGATCATTTATATTAGCCATTTTTAATTCTAAATCTTTTATTTTATTTTCTAATTCATAAATATCACTTAAATTTTTAGTAATAATATCTTTAACTAAAATATCATCATCAACATTTGAGGGAATTTGAGTTAACATTCCTAAATTAGCATTTTTTCTTATTGATACAACACCATCTTGAATATTTTCTTCACCCATTATTATTTTAAATATCGTTGTTTTACCACAGCCATTTGGTCCAATTAAAGCTACCCTTTCTGAATTATGTATTTCTAAATTAAAATTATCTAATATTTTTTTATCAAAACCAAAATTTTTTATAATTCCGCTTAAACTTATATCAAGCATATTTACCTCCGAATTGCTTACTCGACATTCTCAACTTTAATATTATTTTTTCTTAAAAATATTTCTGGCTTACCCATATTTAATTCTTTAGAAACATTTAAATCAAGACTATCGATAAAATTTTCTATTTCTTTTTTTATTTTTTTAATGTCTTCATCTTCATCTTTATTTGAACAATATTTTACTTCTAAAAAATTACCTAAATCTTAAACATTTATCTAATCTTTTGTTTTTATCTGGTTTTAAATCTTCTCTTTTAGGATCATAATAATATTCATCTACTACTTCCATAATACCTACATATTTAAAATTATCAAACTTTGGCAATATTCTATCTATATCTTCTTTTATTTCTACTAATATTTCTATTTCTTTCATTTTTATGTGCCTCCTATTTTTTTCTTATTAATGCAGTAACTTCTTGACGATTGTGAAATAAAGAAGTAACATTTAAAACTTCATATTTTTTAGAAATAATTTCTATTCCTTCTTTTAATGATTTATCTGGGTTATTAGGTAATTTAAAAGTAATTATTGCTAATCCATTACTTTTAAGTTGACTAGCTAATGAATTCATAATTTCACTTGTAACATTAGGATCAACATTCATATCATTAACAATAATATCGAAATGATTTTCAAAATTTAAATTTTCAATTCGACATTTATAATGTTTAATCTTAGGATGATTTTGTAAATCAACATGTAAATCTCCGGGATCAACTGCGACTACATCAAAACCATGATCAACTAAAACTTTTGTCCAACCACCAGGCGCTGCGCCTATATCTAGTGCAACACCACCTGATAATTCAATATTAAATTTTGTTAAAGCTTCAATCAATTTATTTTCTGCTCTTGAAATAACTCTTCTGCCTTGTTTAGTACTAATTCGATATTCATCACAAGAAAAATTTAAATTTTGTTCACTTTTAGACCAACCAATATAAAGATTATTTTTATTAATTATTATTGATAATATTTTAACATTATCTTTATTAATAATTTTATCATCAGAAAAAGTTGGTATTCCCCCTTTATCTGTATAATATGTTCCTATATATACTTCAATATCTTTAGATGAGTATGGAAGTGGCTCAATATTTGTTCCACCAGCAATTATTCTTGTTTGTACAGCAAATCTTTCATCCTTTAAAACTTCAAAATCATTTTTTTCTAAATAATTTAAAATTATATCTTTATCAACATCTAAATTTTCCTTTATTGTTCCAGCAAACTTAACTGGACAAATGTGTTTAATAAACATTGGTTTTGATTTAACCAAATTATTCAAAAATTCATTTGCATCAATTTGAGATTGGATTAATATTATTCCATCATTAAAACTTTGAGAAATAATTATATCTTTATCAATTAAACTTAATTCTCTTAAAACACTTTTTTTAAAATATGGTGTAAATGTTACTATAAAATTTGCCATTTTATTCACCTTTTCATTTCCTACATATTTATATTACACTATAAAAATTGAAAATTAAAGTTATTGTTTATAAAACATATTATATATTTAATATCTGTTATACTATATTTAGGTGAGTTTATGATATATGAAAAATGGCGAGACCTTATTATTGATCCATTTACAATTGATTTTAAAAATCTTAAGTTAAAAGAAATTATTAGTTATCCACCAGCTGGTAATGATGTAATTGAAGCAATTTGTCTTATAAACAATCAAGAAGAAAATGTTTTTATAAAAATTGAAAGAAGTAAGTTTGCTTTTTTTCAAGTTGAAGCTAAACATTTACAAATATTAAATGATAATTATTATCAAAATATTCCTAAAATTATTGAATTAATAAAATTTAACGATAAAGATGTTTTAGTTTTAAGTAAAATTAAAGGACAAAGATTATCAGATATTTTAAATAATCAAGATAATTTACAAGATAAAGATGATTATTTATATAAATATGGACAAGAACTAGCAAAGATTCATAATATTCCAATTAATAAATTTAATGACGCTGTTCAAAGAAAAGTTAATGATTATCCTCAAAAAGAAGATGAATACTTAGATGATTTTATTAAACCTAATATTAAATGGTTAAAAAATAATAAACCTGAAATTAATTTTGAAACTTTTATTCATGGTGATTTTCATTATGCTAATATTTTATGGGATAATAAAAAAATTAATGGGGTTTTAGATTTTGAATTAAGTGGAAAAGGTTTTAAAGAACAAGATATTGCTTGGAGTTTAATTTTAAGATCAACTCAAAAATTTATGGATAATGAACATGATATTAATAAATTTTTAGAAGGATATAAATCAATTGGTAATTATGATTATAAAAAATTTAAATGGTGTTTAATTAATGGTTATTGTCATTTTTATTTAATGAATATGAATAATGAAGAATACAAAATTAAAATTAAAAATTTAATTAATAAAACAAAAAAAGATTTATTTAAATAAATCTTTTTTAATAGTTAAATTACTTTTTTAATGATTGATTAATTTATGCTATAATCTAGTTGAAAGATTATGGTGATAAATATGGCTTTTATTGAACTTAAAAATATCAAAAAAACATATCAAATGGGAGAAATAACTATCAATGCTTTATCTGGTGTATCTTTTGAGATTGAAGAAGGTGAACTAGTTGTTGTCTTAGGACCATCTGGAGCTGGTAAAACTACAGTTTTAAATATACTAGGCGGAATGGATATTGCCGATTCAGGAAGTATGATTGTCGATGGTAATGATATAACAAAGAAAAAACAAATTGAATTAGTTGAATATAGAAAAAACGATATTGGTTTTGTTTTTCAATTTTATAATTTAGTTCAAAATCTTACTGCTTTAGAAAACGTTGAATTAGCTGGTCAAATCTGTACTGATCCAATGGACCCAAATGAAGCTTTAGAAAAAGTTGGGTTAGAAAATAGAAAGAAAAATTTCCCTTCTCAATTATCTGGAGGAGAACAACAAAGGGTTGCAATAGCAAGAGCTTTAGCTAAAAATCCTAAACTATTATTATGTGATGAACCAACTGGAGCATTAGACTCAAAAACTGGTAAAAAAATATTGGATTTGCTTCAATCTACAGCGCACAAATTAAATATGACAACTGTTATTATTACTCATAACTCAATAATTGCTGATATTGCTGATCGAGTAATAAAAATGAAAAATGGAACAATAGAAAGTGTTGAAATAAATAAAAATCCTAAACTTGTAAAGGAACTTAATTGGTAATGAAATTAATATTTAAATCAACAATTATTAAAATTAAAAAAAGTTATGGTAGATTTTTATCTGTTTTATTTATTGTTGCTTTAGGAATGGGTTTTTTTGCTGGATTAAGAGAAACTTCACCAGCTATGATTGATACCGTTGAATATTATTATGACACTCATGAATTAATGGACATTAAAATAATAAGTTCTTTAGGACTAACTACAAATGATATTCTATCTTTAAAAGATTTAAACAATATTGAGAAAGTTATTCCTTCCTACTCTGTTGATACTTTAATTAATGGTAAATCAATCCGTATTCATGCTTTAGAAGATGAAATTAATTTAGTTAAATTAGTTAAAGGAAGAATGCCAAAAAATAATAATGAGTGTTTAGGTGATAATACATTTTTTAAATTAAATCAAAAATATAATTTTATTGGTGATTCTGTATTAGAATATTTAAATATTAATAATTGTCAAGTTGTTGGTTTAATTAATTCACCATTATATGTTAGTACTGAAAAAGGAATATCTAAAGTTGGGAATGGTAAATTAGAAGGATTTATTTTTACAAATAAAGACAATTTTAATTATGATGTTTATACAGAAGTTTACTTAACAGCTAAAAACACAAAAGAAGTATATGCTAATTCTAATGAATATAAAAAATATTATGATTTATTATATGAAGAATTAATTACTTTAAAACCAATTAGAGAAGCAATTCGTTATGAAGAATTACTTTCTGAAGCAATGGATGAAATAAATAAAATTCAAAATGAAGTCAATGAAGAAATAAAAGATGCTGAAAATAAATTAAAGAAAAGTAAAACTGAGTTAGATACTAATCAAAAGAAATTAAATGATGGAAAAAAAGAATTAGACGTTAATGAAAAAAATTTACTTAAAACTCAAAGCAGTAAACAAAAACAAATCGATGATGGAAAATTAGAAATTAATAATAATTTAAATATATTGGAAAATACAATTAAAAATTTAGGTTTTAATTGGGGAACACTGAATTCTAAAATCAAAGAATTAAAAAATAATATTAGTTATTTAAAGCAAGAACTAACTACTCTAGATCCAAATAGCCAAGAATATATAACTATAAATGAAAATATTAAAATATTAGAAGAAAATTTAAATAATTTACTAACATTACAAACTAATAAAAAAACATTAGATAATGAACTTAAAAATTTATTAGAGATGGAAGAAAAATTAAATGAAGAAATTAATAATGGTTTAAAAACTATTGAAACAGAAAAAATAAAACTTGAAAATAATCAAATTAAATTAAATGATGGATATAAAAAATACAATGACGGAATTAATAAATTAAATAAAGAAAAAATAAAAGCAAAAGATAAAATTACTGAAGCTAAAGAAGAATTAAAAACTATTAAAGAACCTATTTGGTATCTATTAAGTCGTGAGGATAATAATGGTTATCGTGGTTTTTATAATGATGCTGAAACAATTGGCGCAATTGCAAAAGTATTTCCAATGTTCTTTATCGTAATTGTAGCTTTAATAACATTAAATACTATTTCTAGAATGATTGAAGAAGAAAGAACTGAAATAGGTATTTATAAAGCCTTAGGTTATAAGAATAAATCTATTATGTTTGGTTATATTTTTTATATTATGTTAGCAACTGCGATAGGTGCAAGTGTTGGTTTATTTGCTGGTTATAATGCTATTCCAAGAATAATATATGGAATCTTTAGAGTTAGTTATATTGTTCCTAATTTAGTTATATATATTAAATTAGTACCTTTCTTTATTATGATTGGGGTTGCAATTATATTACTTATGGGAGTTACAATCTGGGGTTGTTACCAAGAATTAAGAGTTGTATCCGCAGAACTGCTTCGTCCAAAATCACCTAAAATTGGAAAAAACATATTTTTAGAAAAAATTAATTTCTTTTGGAAAAGATTATCTTTTACTTGGAAAATAACTATTAGAAATATATTTAGATATAAAAGTAGAATTATTATGACTGTGTTAGGCGTTGCTGGTTCTTCTGCTTTATTAGTAGCTGGTTTTGGTATTAGAGATTCAATTACTGATTTATCTGATTTACAATTTAAAAATGTTATTAAGTATGATGTCTCTATTTATTTAAATAAAAATATTAATAATATAAGTACCGAATTAAAATCTTTATTAGATGATAATAATGTTATTAACCCATTACTAATTAAACAAGAATCATATTCTTTTAAAAATATAGATGGGAAAAGTAATAATGTTTCTTTAATTGTTCCAGAACAAGAAAATAGATTAAATAACTATATTAGTCTTGAAAGTATATATAATAATGAACAATTAGCTATTCCTAATCATGGAGTTTTAATAACTCAAAGAATGGCAGAATTAATGGATGTTAAAATCGATGATAACATCAAAATTAGAAATAATAATAATCGTTTATTTATAGTCCAAGTTAAAGGAATTGTTAAAAATTATACTTTAAATTATATATATATGAGTAATAATTATTATAATTTAATATTTGAAAATGGAGCTCCTCAATATAATTCAGTGTTAGCTCATCTAAGTAAATATGATTATGAAAATATATCTACTAATTTAATTAATAGTGATGAAATAACTGCAGTTAATTATACAAAAGATAATGTTAAATATTTTGAAGATTTAGTTAGTAATTTAAATAAAATATTTTATATGATTATTAGTTCGGCTGCAGCGTTGGCATTTATTATCTTATATAATTTAACTTCGATTAATGTTAATGAAAGAATCAAAGAAATAGCGACATTAAAAGTATTAGGATTTAATGATAATGAGGTAACAACGTATGTTTATAGAGAAACTTATGTCTTATCTATTGCTGGTATTATTTGGGGATTATTTTTAGGAATAGGTCTTCATCAATTTATTGTTGTATCTGCTGAACCAGATAATTTAGTTTTTATCAGAAATGTTAAATTTTTGAGTTTCATTTACTCAGTAATAGCAATTTTATTATTTTTATACATAGTCAAGATATTTACTCATTTTAAACTCAAAAAAATTGATATGATTGGATCATTAAAGTCTACAGAATAAAAACGGAATATTATTTATTCCGTTTTTTATTTTTTACCAATATCGATTAATAATTTCTTTATATTCAGAAACTGCTTTATTATTAATATCAAATAATATTGCATACATTAAATATTCTTTCCAAATAATAAATTCTTTTTTATCTCGATGTTGAATAACGCTAAAATCTTTTAAAAAGTTCTTCAAACCATCTATTTCATTATTTAAATTTCTTGCTATCTCGGTTCTAATATATACTTTTTCAGGAGTATTTGGTTTTCTTTCTAATAACCCTCTTTTAATACAATCTCTTTCAATCATCTTTATATAATGATTTAAATTAAAATATCATAAACAATTTTCTTTAACTAAAGTATAGACATATGTTGAACTTCGGTCCAAATCTCCAGGGTTTTTGCCTGTAATCTTAATTATATCTCCGATAGCAATTAATTCTTTTAATTCTAAATACATTAAAGTTGCAATTTTAGCATCATCATCAATTATAAAATCATCAATATATCTCAATACTCCTGGAGAATATTTTTTTGTTAAATAACGATAATAATCTTTTTTTCCTTTCATTACCACGATCCGTATGATCTAAAGCATATCTTTTTGGCGGAAATCTATTTACAATATAAATAGTAATTACTATTAAAAATAAAAATAAATCTTCAAATTATCATTATCACAATAAATATAATATCTAAAATTATGTTTTTTCATAATTTATTTTAAAGTTGCTCTAAGTCTTCTTATTCCTGAACCTGAGCTTTCTTCTTTCTCAATTTTAAAAGTACCTAATTCACTAGTATTTTTAACATGAGGTCCACCACAAATTTCAGTAGAAATACCTTCAATTGTATAAACCTTTACTTTTTCTTGATAACGATCTTTAAATACACCCTCTGCTCCTAAAGCATCTGCTTCTTCAACTGTCATAATTTCAAATGTAACAGGAGCATTACTTTGTATCTTTTTATTAACTAATTCTGTTAAATGTTCTTTTTCTTCATCTGTCATTTTGTGATCTAAATTAAAGTCAAATCTCAATCTTTCGCTTGTAATATTACTTCCTTTTTGTTGAACTTGATCACCAAACATTTCTTTTAATGAAGCTAGAACAATATGTGTTAAAGTATGATATTTAGTAGTTTCATAACTATCATCTGCTAACCCACCTTTAAAGCTTCCAGCATCAGTTGTTTTAGATTTTTCTTGATGGATTTTAAACGCTTCATGAAAACCCTTTTCATCAACAATTATGTTATTTTCTTTAGCAAGTTCAATTGTCATTTCCAATGGAAAGCCAAATGTATCAAATAATTTAAATGCTTCATTACCAGGTAAAATATTACCACCTATTTTTTTAATTACACGATAAAATAATTTTTCTCCTGATTTTAAAGTTTTATTGAAATTAGTTTCTTCTTTTTCTAATTGTTCAAATATAAATTCTTTATTTCTTTCTAATTCTGGATATACATCTTTATAATCCTCAATTATTACTTTAGCTAAAGTTGGTAAAACATGTTCTTCAACATTTAATTTCTTTAAATGTCTAATTACTCTTCTTATTAATCTTCTTAAAACATATCCTTGACCAATATTTGATGGAGTTAAGCCAATATCATCACCTAAAATAAAAGTTGCTGCTCGCATATGATCTAAAATAACACGGAAACTTATTAAATTATCTTCATATTTTAAATTAGATATATTCTCTAATTCATAACGACAATTAATAAATAAATCTGTATCATAAACTGAATCTAAACCATTTAAAACTTGAACAGTTCTTTCTAGTCCCATTCCTGTGTCAACATTTTGTTGATTTAAAGTTGTATAATTTCCTTTCCCATCAGCATAATATTGCATAAATACATCATTCCATATTTCTAAATATTTACCACAATTACAAGCTGGATTACATTTATCACTACATTTATCTTTTCCAGTATCATAAAACATTTCTGTATCTGGTCCACAAGGTCCTATTCCTGAACCCAAAATCCAAAAGTTTTCTTTTTTACCAAAGTAAAATAAATGATCATATTCAATTCCTATACTTTTCCAAATATTATATGTTTCTTCATCTTTAGGAATTCCATCTTCACCACCAAAGACCGTAAAATATAATTTTTCTTTAGGAATATTTAAATATTCAGGACTTGTTAAAAATTCATAACTCATCTTAATTGCTTCTTCTTTAAAATAATCACCTAAACTCCAATTACCTAACATTTCAAAAAAAGTTAAATGAGAAGCATCTCCTACTTCATCAATATCACCTGTACGAATACATTTTTGAACATTAACTAATCTTTTACCACCAGAATGTTCTTCACCTAATAAATAAGGAACTAAAGGATGCATTCCAGCTGTAGTAAATAAAACTGTTGGATCATTTTCAGGAATTAATGATGATCCTGCTATCAATGTATGTTCATGTTTTTTAAAAAAATCAAAATATAATTTTCTTAATTCTCTACTTGTCAATTTTTTCATTTTATCAATCTTTCTATTAATTCATTAACATCTATTTTTAATTTATCTAAAGTTGTATTAATTATTATATGGTCATATTCTCCTTCATCACTTAAAGCAACTTCTGTTTCATGAGCTCGTTGTTTAGTATTTAACTCACTTTCAAAATCAGGTCTAATTACTCTTAAAGAATAAACGTTTTCAAATCTTTCTTTAATATAATCTATCTCAATTGGAAATCTAACATCAGATATAACAACTGCATCAACATAATTTTCATAAACTTTAATATCTTCAGCCATTCTTTTAACAAAAAAATCAGGTTGATTCATTTTTTGTCTTATTACTTGGGTACCTATTTCTTGTAAAAAGCTACGAATTTCACTTTTTCTTTCTTCTGTTCCGTCCCAATCGGTTAATTCTCTAGCGAACATTTTTATATATTTAGAATATTCTGTTTCAACTGCTTTTTTACCAATACTTTCATAATAATCTATTATATAGTTAGCAATTGTTCCTTTTCCATTTCTAGCTTTTCCACTTATTAAATAAATTTCCATTTTTTCACCTTTTTCACTTAATTAATCATATCATATATATACTTTTAATGGCAATTATTAAATAGTTTTTGTATAATAAATACAAACAAATATTCGGGTGATAGTATGAACGAATTATATCAAAAAAGAAATATATTATGTATTGATTTAAAAAGCTTTTTTGCAGCTTGTGAATGCGTCGATCGTGGTCTTGATATGTATAATTATCCTTTAGTAGTCGCGGATGCATCTCGCGGTAATGGGGCAATTACATTAGCTGTATCTCCATATTTAAGAAATAAAGGTATTAAATCTAGATCTCGTCTTTATGAAATACCTAAATATATTAAATATGAAGCAGTTAAACCAAGAATGAATTTATATATTAAAAAAAGTAAAGAGGTAACAAATGTTTATTTAAAATATGTCAGTGAGAAAGATTTATTTAATTATTCTATTGACGAAGTTTTTATCGATATAACAAATTATTTAAATTTATATAAAAAAGATGATTATGAAATTGCATTAGACATATTAAAAAGTATTAAAAAAGAAACTGGCTTAATTGCAACATGTGGGATTGGTCCTAATATATTTTTAGCAAAAGTAGCAATGGATATAGAAGCTAAACATAATAAAGATAATATTGCTAAATGGACATACGATGATGTTAAAACAAAATTATGGAATTTATCTCCTCCTTCTAAAGTTTGGGGGATTGGTAGTAACCTAAATGAAAAATTAAAATTATTGGGTATTCATAACATTAAAGATTTAGCTAATTATAATAAAAATGCTTTAGTAAAAAAATTAGGTGTTTATGGAGAAGAACTTTGGTATCGAGCTAACGGAATAGATTATACTAAATTAAGTGATTTAAAATCTGATCCGAAAGAACAATCTTTTAGTCATTCTCAAGTATTGTTTAAAGATTACTATGGTTATAATATTCCAATAATTATTGAAGAAATGATTGAAGTTTTAACAAGTCGCTTACGAGCTGAAAAAAAAGTATGTGGTTTAGTTAGTTTTGGTTTGAAATATTCTAAGACCGAAGGCGGAGGCTTTTATCATAGTCAAAAACTGCCTATTTTAACTGATGATAAAAAAGTTATATTCGAACAATGTAGTTTATTTTTAAATCGTTATTATAATGAAGAACCAATAAGACAAGTAAATATATCTTTAAGTAAATTAGAAAATAAAGACTATTTACAATTAAATTTATTTGAAAAACATGATGAATTAATTAAAAAGGAAAGTAAAGATAAAACTGTTGATGAAATAAGAAAAAAATACGGGAAAAATAGTCTTATTAAAGCATCTAATCTTTTAGATGATTCAACAGCAATTACAAGAAACAAAAAAATTAAAGGTCATTATTCTGAATAATTTAATTTTAAGCTTGATTAGAGACAAAATTTATGATAGTATTATATTTGTCTTGGGGAATTAGCTCAGTTGGCTAGAGCGCCTGCCTTGCAAGCAGGAGGCCGAGGGTTCAAGTCCCTCATTCTCCACCAAGAGTAAATAAACCTTTATTGTATAAGGTTTTTTTTATTTTACCTTGTAAAAACAATAATTTTAAGCTATTATGAAATTAAGAGACGAGGTTATTTTATGAAAAAAACTTTTTTAGAACAATTAATGGAAGAAAGGTATATTGCTAGACAAAGAGAATTAGAAAGACAACAATTATTACAGTCTCAAATATCTGATATTGAATATGAAACAAACTTAATATTTGAATGTATTTGTTCAAATATAAAAAAATTTTTTACTAATAATCTAGACTATTATACATCAAGTTTAGATTGTTTTTTTTACCATTATACACCTTTATTAATTGATTATAATGGTACAATTCGTTTAACATATAAAATTATAACTGTGAAAGATAATTTTGATTCAAGAGATATTAATATTTCAGAAATTAATCAATATCGTTTCTATTTACCAATGTTAATCCAATTATTTAAAGATAATGGTATTTTAGTTAATATTAGCGATGTCCCTGAAAATAGTAATGTGAAAAAGATTCAAATAACTACTATTTTAAATAAACATGATCTTGAAAATCAACCTTTAACATTGAAACCAAACAATCAAAAATAAAAACTGCTTAACTGCAGTTTTTTATTCTTTTTTATTGCCTAAATTACTAATTCCTTTAAATGCCTCTAGTACTTCCAAAGGCATTGCAAATAAAATAGTATTAGATTGATCAGCACTTACATCATTAATAGTCTCTAAAGTTCTTAAATGAAGTGCTCCTGGTGCTTCAGATAAAACTTTTGCCGCAGAGGCTAAATTTACCGCAGCTTCAGCTTCACCTTCAGATTTTTTAATAACAGCCAATTTTTCTCTTTCCGCTTCGGCAACACGTGCGATTACTCTTTTCATTTCTTCTGGTAAAGAAATATCTTTTAGTTCAACGTCATCTACTTTAACACCCCATGGATCTGTAGCTTCATCAACTATTTTTTGAATTTCATTAGAAATTGTTTCTCTACCACTTAATAATTGATCTAAAGTAACTGTTCCAACAATATTTCTCATTGTTGTCTGAGCAATTTGACCAACAGCATAAAAATAATTTTCTATTTCTAAAATAGCTTTTGCTGCATCAAATAATTTAAAATAAACTACTGCATTAATACGAACAGAAATATTATCCTTAGTAATTACTTCTTGTTCAGGAACATCAATTACCTTAGTACGAATATCAACCTTTTTATAGCTTTGAAAAATAGGTAATACTAAATGCCATCCTGGCAACATAATCGAACTATACTTTCCTCTTAAAAATTTAACTCCTCTTTCATACTCATCAATTTGTTTAATTGATGTCAATAAAATTATAATAACAATTATAACTAGTACTGGTATTCCTTCCATAATATCCTCCTGTATATTTATTCTAAC
>CAYFQA010000014.1:0-3482 GCA_964345145.1 uncultured Muribaculaceae bacterium
AAATCCGCATTAATTTAATTTACTAAATGAATTATTAAAAAAAGATGGCTATAAAACTCATTCTTTCTATTTAACTGGTCATAATAAAAGAGTTAACTATTTAACGCGTCAAGATTGGTATGATGATTGTACAAAAAACATAGAATACTTAATAAAAAATGGTCAAGATAACTTAATAGTAATAGGCCATAGCATGGGTGGTGTTTTAAGTGTTGATTTATCTTTAAGGTACGAAAAATATATAAAAAAGATTATCTTATTTAGTCCGGCATTTGAATATTTAGTTAGGAAAAAAGGCCGAACTTTAATTTTTCAAACAACAAAACAGTTGTTGAAAGCATTTAAACAACTTGATTTTAGTGAGGAAATTAAAAAACCAGTTATATTACCAATCAATGCCCCAAAAGAATTAAAAAAAATGGTTGTTGAACATCGTGATGATATATATAAAATTAAGTGTCCTATTTTAATACTTCAAGGAGATGAAGATCATGTTGTACCAAGTAATAAAATATATGAAATATATGAAGAATTAAATAATAAAAACAAAGAGTTTATTGCTGTTTCAGGAGGATCTCATTGGTTTATTAGAACTAAAAAAATAGAAGAAATATATCCACAAATAAAAAGCTTGTTAGATAAATGAAAAAATTAAATAGTAAATAGAATAGAAATATGATACATTATAAATATAAGGAGGAGATATTTATGACAGGGTTATATGTTGGATTAGGTATTGTAGCATTATTAGTAGTATTAATTATTAGTAATTATAATTCACTAGTAGTGTTAAGAAACAGAGTTAGAGATCAATGGAGTCAAATTGATGTTCAACTGAAAAGAAGATTTGATTTAATTCCTAACTTAGTTGAAACTATTAAAGGTTATGCAAAACATGAAAAAGAAACATTAGAGGCGGTTATTCAAGCAAGAAATGCGTTTGTTGAAGCTAAAACTCCAGAAGCAGAAATGGAAGCAAACAATCAATTAACAGGTACTTTATCAAGACTATTTGCTTTAGCAGAAAGTTATCCTGATTTAAAAGCGAATCAAAGTTTCTTAGATATGCAAGCTGAATTAAGTGAAACAGAAGATAAAATTGCGGCAGCACGTCAATTTTATAATGATACTGTCTTACAATACAACAACAAAGTTGAAATGTTCCCATCTAATATAGTAGCGGGATTATTCAGATTTGAAAGAGCATCATTCTTTGAAGTAAGCGATAAAGCTGAAAGAGAAAATGTCAAAGTACAATTTTAAGCTTACTTTTAGTAAGCTTTTTTTAGGAGGACATATGAAAAAAATATTTCTTTTTTTAATATTGTTTTTATTTCCTTTATCAGTAAGTGCAAATGGTTCAACTGAAAAAATTTATGTTGAATTTAATGTTCAAGCAAATGGAGATCTTAAAGTTAGAGAAGCACTTATTTTAAATGGAGAATATAATGGAACAGAACTTAATTTTTCTTATGAAAACCCATATTTAAGGACATTTTCTGGTGATTTAAAAGATTTTGAAGGTAGTAGTATATATAATGCATCTGGTATAGAAGATTTTAAAATATATGGTGTTAAAAATTATCCACTTAATTTTGAACTTCTATATAGTGAAAACAAGACAGAATTTAAAGAAAGTACATCTTTTGCTAAATCAGGTGATTATGGTGTTTATGAAAAAAGAGGAGATTCATATCGTATTTATATTCCTTCATCTTATAAAGAAGCAATTTTAATTACTTATACTTTAAAAGATGTTGTAGTTGTTCATAATGATATTGCTGAATTTGCTTGGGATGTAATTGGGAGTAATTATCCAGAAGATATCAATGAATTAGTTGTTAAAGTTAACTTACCACAAGATAGTGAAGAATTAAGAGTATTTACTCATGGACCTTTAGTTGGTGAAAATCAAATTAATAATAAAAGACAAGTAGAAGCAAGATATTTAAATTTATATACTGGTCATGCTATGGATATTAGAGTAGTGTTTGATAAAAGTATAGTTCCGTATGCAACTAAAAAAAGTAATATTGATGGGCTTAATTTTATTTTAGAAGTAGAAAAATTAAGAGCAGAAAAAGCTAATGCAATACGTACTCGTGCAAGAGCATTTAATACTTTTTTAACAATTCATTTAATTTTAACAGGTATTGGTTTAACTTTGACAGGTTTAAATTTTTATAAAAAACATGATAAGGAACATGATTCTCATTTTAAAGCAAAATATTATCGAGAATTTACAGGTGATTATAATGTTGAAGTAATTGACTACTTAATGAATAAAAGTATTACGCCTAATGCAATGAGTGCTTCGATAATGAATCTTATTTATCAAAAGAAAATAACTGTTGAAAAACAAATAAATGGTCGTAAAGAAGAATATTTGTTTACTAAACAAGCAGATTCAGATAATACGACAGAAACATATTTGTTAAATTTCTTATTTAATCAAGTTGGAGATGGTAAAACATTTACTGATAAAGGCTTACATGCTTATGCCAAAAGTACAAAAACTTATCAAAATTTTACATCATCTTATGAAACTTGGAAATCATCAGTTATTGCTTCTGGTGAACAAGAAATGTTTTGGGAAAAATCTGATTCTAAAGTAAAATATATTTTATTAGCAATTTTAAATGGAGGAATATTTGTTGCATTTAATTATTTATTTAATGGTGGAATAGTACCTGATTTAAGATTAATGATAATGGTTGCAATGACTGTAATTTATATTATATACATTGCACCATCAAGAAAAAGAACAGTTAAAGGAAATGATCATTATCTTAAATGGAGAGCATTTAAAAACTTTTTAAATGATTTTGGTCAATTTCAAACTAAAGATTTACCTGAGATAATCTTATGGGAAAAATATTTAGTATATGCAACTGTATTTGGTTTAGCTAAAAAAGTTCAAAAAGCAATGAATGTTAAGATTAAAGAAATGAATTTAGACCAAACAACGATGTCTGACTTTACAGTATATGATTACATGATGATTAATAATATTGTTAATAATTCAGTTAATTCAGCTGTTCGTGCAGCAACCTATACAGCTTCACAAGTAGCTAGTTCTAGTTCTTCTAGTTCTGGTGGATTTGGTGGAGGTGGTAGCTTTGGTGGCGGCGGTTTTGGTGGCGGTGGCCTTGGTGGCAGTGGACGTTTTTAAAATAAAAAGACAAATATTGTCTTTTTTATTTGTATATCAAAATTAATATGTTATAATTTAATTAATATATGGGGATTTGGTATGTGAATTAGGAGAGAATATATATGAATTGTAAAACTTGTAATTTTGCTTTAGAACCTGGTCAAGAGATTTGTCCAATTTGTGGAACAAAAGTAGAAAATAATTCCGCACCAAGTTTAACTCCAGAAGTGGAAGAAGCACCAGTTACTGAAGTAGTAGAAACGGTTGAACCAGTTTCAGTTTTGAAAGTGCAAGAACCGGAATTACCTTCGGTTGAACCAGTTTCAGT
>CAYFQA010000014.1:3582-6766 GCA_964345145.1 uncultured Muribaculaceae bacterium
ATTACCAGAAGAACCAGTTGTAGAACCAGTTCCAGTATTGGAAGTACAAGAACCAGAATTACCTTCGGTTGAACCAGTTTCAGTATTACCAGAAGAACCAGTTGTAGAACCAGTTCCAGTATTGGAAGTACAAGAACCATTACCAAGTACTGAACCGGTAGCTATGTTTCCTGAAGAACAATCAACTCCAGACCCATTAACAACACCTGAAGAGCCAGTAGTTGATGAAATATCTCAAAATGATCTTCAAGCATTAGAACAAAGTGTTTTACCTGATAATAATTTAGGAACAGCTGAGCCTGTTGAACCAGTAATACCAGTAATGGAAAACACATTAGAGCCAAATGCGAATATGACTAATGAAGCATTAGTATCTGGAAAAAAGAAAAAAAGATTACCTATTGTTTCAATTATTATTGGAGTTATCGTAGTCGTTTTAGCAGGACTTGCTGGTTATTTAGCATATAATAAATTTGTTGGTCAAAAACAAACTGCAATATTTAATAATTATGAATATACAATTAATGGTAAATATAATGTTAAAAAGTTTGATAATACTAGATTGTTAATTATGGATGATAAAGAAGAAGCAAAAGCTACTTGGATTATAACTATAATGCCTTACACAGATTATGAAACATTCGCAGATGTTAAATCAAATGCTGAAAATGTAAATACTAATTTAACAAAATTAGGTTATATGATTGATAACACCGAATATACTACAATTAATGGAACTGATGTTTTTATTGCAACTGTAAAAAAAGATGATCGAACTTTTCAAGAAATTATTTTACCAAATAAAAGTGGTAGCTTATTACAAGCTAATATAAGTCAAAAAGATGGATCGACTAGTGAGGTACATTTAAATACTTTAATTAATATTGTTAATACATCAGTTAAAAAATAAAACAACCACTCTTAGGAGTGGTTTTTATTTGGTTTAATTTATGATAAAATTGAAGTGGTGAATAAATGAATATAATAATTGATGATGAAAAAATAATAGTTAAAATAATTAGAAAAAAAATAAAGAATATTTATTTTCGTTTTAATGAGGATTTTAATCTTGTTGTAAGTTGTAATAATTATGTTTCAGAAAATCAAATAATGGATATGATTTATGATAATATTAATAGATTAACTAAAATGTATAGGGAAACAAAGCAAAAAAACCATCAAAAAAATAAATATGCAATTTTAGGTGATGAACTAGAATTAATAATTGATCCAAATCAAAAAAAAGTAATAGTCGATAACTTTAATATTATTGGACCAAGTATTGAGGCAATAGATAAATTTTATTTAAAAGAAGCTAAGAAGTTTTTAACTGTAAGATTTGAAAGAGTATTTAGAATGATGGATGATATTCCTGAATGTAAATTAAGGTTTAGGAAAATGAAAACAAGATGGGGAGTATGTAATAAAACAAATAAAATAGTTACATTAAATACTGAATTGTATAAGTTTGATGTATCTTTAATTGATTATGTAATTATTCATGAACTATGTCATTTTAAAGAGCCGAATCATTCGCCTAGATTTTGGCAAGAAGTTAGTAAATATTATCCTCACTATAAACAAGCAAGAAAGTTAATGAAAGGAAGTTTGTAAATGATTATTACTTCGGTAAATAACGAAAAAATAAAAGACTTAACTAAGTTACAAGAAAAGAAATATCGTGACGAAGCTGGATTGTTTTTAGTAGAAGGTGAACACTTAGTTGAAGAAGCTTATAAAGCTCAGTCATTAAAAGAAATATTAGTATTGGAGGATTTTGAGTTTGATTTATATGTTCCGAAAATAACTGTTAGTTCTTCTGTTATGAAAAAATTAAGTAAACAAGTAACAATGCCAAATATTATTGGAGTTGCAATAAAGAAAAAAGAATCACCTATTACAGGCAATGTATTAATTTTAGATGCAATTCAAGATCCTGGTAATTTAGGCACAATTATTCGAAGTGCTGCAGCATTTAATATTCAAACAATTATTTTAAGCCCTGATTCGGTGGATGTTTATAATGAGAAAGTAGTTAGAAGTACTCAAGGTTTAATTTTTAAAATGAATATTGTTATAAAAGACTTAGTTCAAGCAATTGAACAATTAAAGAAAAACAATTATTTTATTATTGCATCTTCAGTTATAGAAGGTGATGAGTATATGATTATTGAAGATAAATTTGCTTTGATAGTTGGTAATGAAGGACGTGGAGTTAGTAACGAATTAATTGAACTTGCTGATGATACGTTTAAAATTGATATGGCTAAAAATGTTGAAAGTTTAAATGTAGGAGTCGCGGCTAGTATTATATTATATGAATTAAATAAGAGGTAATTATGATAAAGATTGGAAAAGTAACAAGTTTTCATGGTATAAAAGGAGAAATAAGAATAATAAGTAATTTTGAAAGAAAAGACTTAGTTTTTAAACCAGGATTTAAATTATATATCGATGGTAATGAGTATCAAATCAAAACTTATCGACATCATAAAATTTATGAAATGGTTACTTTAGAAAATTATAATTCAATTGAAGAAGTTACTCATCTTAAAAATAAAAATGTTTTAGTTTCTAAGTCTGATTTAAATTTGGGGAATAGTTATGTAATAGAAGAATTATTGAATTATGATGTTTATTATAATAACGATTATTGTGGAAAAATAATAGATTTTGTGTATAATAATATAAATAATCTTTTAATAATTAAAAAAGAAAAAGAATTTTATATACCTTATCATAATAATTTTATTGATAAAGTAGATAAAGATAAAAAAGAAATTTATTTAAAAAATGTAGAGGGGTTGATTAAGTGAAAATAGATATATTAACATTATTCCCCAATCTGTTTACTAATTTTTTAAATGAATCAATTATTAAAAGAGCTATTGAAAAAGATTTAGTAGAAATAAATATTATTAATTTTAGGGATTATTCACCATATAATAATTCTCAAGTAGATGATACTCCTTATGGAGGAGGATCTGGAATGGTCTTAATGTGCGAACCAATATTTAATACTATTGATAAGATTAAGACTGAAAATTCTATTGTAATAATGATGAGTCCACAGGGAGAAGTATTTAAACAAGAATTAGCTAAAGAATTATCTTTTAAAAAACATTTAATAATATTATGTGGACATTATGAAGGTTTTGATGAAAGAATAAGAAGTATTGTTGAT
>CAYFQA010000014.1:6776-12282 GCA_964345145.1 uncultured Muribaculaceae bacterium
GTGGGGAAATACCAGCAATGGTTATTACAGATGCGATTACAAGATTAATACCAGGTGTAATAAGTGAAGATAGCATTGTAGATGAATCATTTAATGATAATTTATTAGATTATCCTACTTATACAAAACCAAGAGAATTTAGAGGTTTAAAAGTTCCAGAAGTTTTATTGAGTGGGAATCATGAATTAATTTCAAAATATCGAGAAGAAGAAAGAATAAAAAGAACAAAAAAAAGAAGACCAGACTTGATGGAGTGATGTAATGTCTAGCTATTTGATTAAGAAGACAACTGAGCAATTGGAAATTGTCTATATGAAATATCGTATAGATGGTTATAATTTTAAACCGAGAAATGAAGCTTTGGAAAATTTAAATTTGCATAAAATTACAGTTGTTAAGCCTTCTTTAATCAATCGAGTATTAACTCAAAAAGTTGAAAGGCAAATTTCTAAAATAGTTAGATTAGTAATGTATATTTTAAATACAGAAGATGAAACGACTAATCCTGGTGATACGATGTTAGCTTTAAATGAAATTGCTAGATTACGTGCAGTTATCTTAAATCGTTATCAAGATTTTATTTCTAAAGAAAAAGAAGCTATATTTTTAAGAAAATTAAGGATTTTAGAAAATGAATTAAGAGTTAAAAATCTATCATACGATGAATTTGGATTTAATGGACCAAGATTTTAATAATAAATCTTGATTTAATATAGTTATTTATGTTATAATCAATATGCTTTTTTAAGCGAGGTGTAATCCGCTGGTAAATAATATTATGATTACAATGTTTAATATAGAGAAAGGGTGAAATTATGAATCTTGTAGATAAGATTGGTAAGAAACAAATGCGCAGTGACGTCCCTGAATTTAGAGTAGGAGATTCTGTAACAGTTAATGTTTGGATTACTGAAGGTAAAAAAAGAAGAATTCAAGCGTTTTCAGGATTAGTAGTATCTAAAAAAGGTGGAGGTATAAACGAAACATTTACTGTTCGTAAAAAAACTAAAGGATATGCTGTTAAAAGAGTATTCCCAGTACATTCACCAATTATTGACTCAATAGTTGTAGATAAAAAAGGTACAGTCCGTAGAGCAAAACTAAATTTCTTAGACAAATTAAAAAAAGAATACAAAATAAAAGAAAGAAACTAACTCTAGTTTCTTTTTTAAAGTAAGAGGTATATATGAATGAAAAGGTAAAAGAAATAATTCCTTATATTTTAATAATTATTGCAATAATAGTTATACGTACATTCTTTTATACTCCAATTAGAGTGGTAGGAGATTCAATGGAGCCGACTTTATCTGATAAAGAAATAATGATTTTAGATAAAATAAGTCCTAAAGTTAAAGAATATAAAAGATTTGATATTGTAGTTATTAAACATGAAAATAGTTATTTAATTAAAAGAGTTATTGGTCTTCCTGGTGAGAAGATTGAATATATAAAAAATGAATTACATATAGATGGAAAAAAAATAAAAGATCCTTATGTAAATAATTATGTTACAGAAGTAGGTGAATTAGATATTCCAAATGATCATTATTATTTATTAGGAGATAACCGTGGTTACTCAAAAGATTCAAGAATGATTGGTCCAATAAAAGATGATAAAATATTAGGAAGAACTAATTTAGTAATATTTCCGTTTGAAAAAATAGGCACTGTTAAGTAGCCTGTTTTTTTAATCTTAATCCTCTTAATGCTGACTCTAATTTTACTTTTTCGATTAGAAGGGGATCTTGTTGACAATTTTCAATAACTTCTTTTTGTTTACTTAATGGAATTAAATTTTTAGGAATACCAATTAAGTAACCACAATATTCACATTTTGTAAAAAAAACGTAGGAATCATTATTTTTTACCACAAACATATTACTCTTTAATAAACTAAAATCCCTTTGACAAGGTTTAGTATAATGAGATCTTTCTATTTCTAAACCATGTGCATCACATGTATGATATAAATCATGTGGTATAACATCATTATATTTTAAAAATATTTCTTGTTTTTCTTTTTCGGTAAAACGTATATCTTTGGCTTTAGTAATAAAATCATTTTCTTTAACCCCAGTATCCCAATTTGGGCGAGAAGGAGAAAGGTCAACTTCAAAATGACTATATCGAGTAGGAACAAAATCATGGGCAATATAATCTGAACCATCTAAATGATAACCACCATGCCAAACTTTATAGCTATTTTCTTTTTTAAAAATTCGAATATACTCATCAATTACCATTAATTTATTACTACGATTTTCATATTCATCACTTTGACGATGAATATTTTCATAAACATCTTCAAGTAATTCATATAAATCAAAATATAAAGGGAATACACGATCAGTTTGGTTATATTTTTCTTTTAAAATTAATCCACGAGTAGATTTTAATTTACTAGTAGGATCTTTTTTTAATTTTTCTAAATACATATAACCATCAGTTTCTTCTAACTTACCGTCCCCAACCATAATAGTTTCCATTAAATATAAAGTTTCTGAATCTAATAAATTTAGATCTAAGGCTCGATAATCATAAACACTTCTTGTTTGAGAAAGCATTTTTTTATATTTGTTTTTTTCTTCTTCAGTTTCTTCTCTCATAAAACAACTATATAAAAAAGAAGCATTTTCATACAAATAATAATATCTGCTTTTCATTTCATTTTTAATTTCATTCATAAAACCCTCACCCTACAATAAGATTATATCACATATTTAAAATTTATATTGTATAATATGTATGAGGTTCATTAAAAATAGTTTTAGGCAGGGGATTTTATGTTAAGAAATGAAGTATGTGATTTAAATGCATATAAATACATTAATAAAATAATAGATATTAACCAAATTATTAATATCTAAGTTTTAATTTTATTAAAACTTTAGAAAGGAAATAATTAGATGAATTATATTGATAGAGTAAATACGCAAATTAAAGAATATTTTAATATTTTAGAACCAAATTTTCAGAAATGGTTAAACGAGTATATAGAAGTAAAAGAATTATTAAGACAAGAATATATTAGTATTACTTGTGGTACTATATATTCAAGAATGTTTAAGAGTAAATTGTTTTTTTCTAATTTAGATCATTCAATCGCAGTTGCATTAATAACATGGCATCTAACCAAAGATAAAAAACAAACTTTGGCAAGTTTATATCATGATATTGCAACACCTGCTTTTAAACACAGTATAGATTTTCTACATGGTGATTATATGAATCAAGAGGCAACAGAATATTTAACTGAAGATATTCTTAGAAATTCTGAAAGTATTATGAGCTTATTAAATAGAGATAATATATTATTAAAAGAAATAAGTGATTATACAAGATATTCACTTGTTGATAATAAAGTTCCAAGATTAGCTATAGATAGATTAGAATATTCGTTTTCGCAAGGACTATTTAATTATGGAATATGTACACTTGAAGATGTTCAAAGAATGTATAATGATGTAAGCATTGGTTTGAATGAAGAAGGATTAGAAGAAATAGCATTTAATAATCATGATGTCGCGCGTGAATTTGTAAGTTTAACAAGTAAATTGTCTTTATTATACCGAGATGATAAGACAAGATATTCAATGCAATTTTTAGCTGATATTATTAAAAGACTAGTTATAACTAAAATAATAAGTATAGATGATTTATATAAATTAAAAGAAATTGAAATAATCGAAATAATTAAAAACTCTAAATATGGAAGAGTTTTTGAACTTTGGCAAAACTCTAAAAATGTTTATTCGAGTAAAAAAGAACCAAAAGATATATATTTTATTCAATTAAGTGCAAAAGTTAGATATATTGATCCTTTAGTTAATAACAAAAGACTTTCTAAACAATGTAAAACAACTGCAAAGATGATTGCCAATAATTTGGCATATGATATGTCAAATTATGTTTATACTGATTATGATATTGATGAAGATATTTATAATAAATTAGTCCGAGATAAGATTCCAGAAACAATTCAAAGTAAAGGTGAAATAAGTTATTCAAGAGTTTTAAATGAAGATGAATATAAAAAAGAATTAAATAAAAAATTAGCTGAAGAATGTTGTGAAGTAATTGCCGCACTTACTAAAGATGAAATATTAGAAGAACTTGGTGATTTATATGAAGTGGTTAAATCAATTGCCAAAGTTAATGATATTAAATTAGATGAAAATACTAATGAATTAGATATTCAAGCTAAAATAAGTTATCTAAGATTATTAGTTATTGAGTGTAATAAATTAAATAAAACAATTAGTAAAGAAAAAATATCTAAGCATCTTATTAATATTATAAATATTATTGATTCTTTAGCTAAATTATATGATTCTAATTTAGAAGAAGTTAAAAAAATAGCAGCTGTAAAAAAAGAAAAAAAAGGTGGATTTGAAAAAAGGCTTTATTTAGAAAAAACCATAACTAGATTTAAAGAATAAGGTGATTATTATGTATGGAGCAATTATTGGTGATTTAGCTGGTAGTATTTATGAGTTTGAACAAGTTAGATGTATAAAACCAATTAAAATGGGAAAAATAATAGAAGATAATGCTTTTTTTAGTGACGATACAATTTTAACTATTGCTGTATTAGAAGCAATCTTAAATAATCAAGATTATGAAAAATATTTAAAATTATATGTGAAAAAATATATGGATTATAAACCTAACTTTAATCCTTATTTTAAAAATACTTTTTCACCCAATTTAATTAAATGGGCTTTAAGTAATACTCAAGGAAATAGCAAAGGTAATGGGGCATTAATGAGAATATCACCTGTAGGGTATTTATTCGATCAAAAAGAATTAGTAATAAAAAATTCTTATGAGGTAACAATACCATCTCATAATTCAAAATCTGCAATTGAGTCATCAAAAATAATTGCTTTAATGATTTATTATTTTCGTCAAGGATTAACAAAAAAAGAAATATTTAAATTATTAAATATTAGATTAGAATATAAACCATTATTAAAATTTAATAAAACATGTGAAGAAACAATAAATAATTGTTTATATGTAATTTATAATACAAATAGTTTTGAAGAAGCAATTGAAAAAACTTTATTAATGGGTGGAGATACAGATACTAATTGTTGTATTGTTGGTTCAATTGCAGAATCTTTATATGGAATTGAATCAAGTTTAATAGAGCAGGCAAATAAAAAAATTCCAAGCGAATTTCAAAAAATATTAAAAATGAGTGGTTATTATGAATAAAAATGTTATTTTAGGAACAGGAAGTTATGATACAATAAAAGTAGGAAACACAGTTTCAATAACTGGTGATGGTGGTAATGCTTGGGGTTATTATGGTCCATCATATAAAAAGCTGGCTCCAAAATTAATTACTTATTTACCTTATGTAGAAAAATTAAAAACTTTAAAGACATTAAAAGAAAATTTATTAGAGTATCAAAAACAAATAGAATTTGAATATATAAAAAGTTATTATGAAACAAGATTAAAAAATAGCTATATTACAGTAGGTTCATCTAAATCCAAT
>CAYFQA010000014.1:12292-13031 GCA_964345145.1 uncultured Muribaculaceae bacterium
TTGTTTATTAAAAACAGAAGAGTATTCACAAGTACATTTTAATATAAATCAAAGCTTATTTAATAGATTCAATAATACAGAAGATTTTTATGATTATTTAATCTATACAGTTAAAAATTCATATAGAATATTAGAAAATAAATTTGGTGAAAAAATAATATTATTATGTCATGAGCCAGTAACAGAGTTTTGTCATCGAAGATTAGTTGCTGATTATATTGAATTGAAAACAGGTATTTATATTCCAGAAATAAATATAAATGAATCTGGTAAAACCAAAATAGTAGAACCAATTAATTATAAAGAAATATTAAAAAAAGTAGAATAAAGAAAGGAAAATAATATGGATTTTAGGTATGAAACAAAAGAATCAGATCGCGATTTTCATAAAAAAAGAGTGGCTTTTTTAATAATCAATAACGAATTAATAAGGGAAAATAAAAGATGGAAAAAATAATTTATAAAAAAATAAATAAAAATGATTTAGAAGAATATAGTAAAATTCCTTTTTGGTATAAAACAACTAAGAAGTATGAGTTAAAAAAAATCAACAATGGTTTAGGTGGTATTATATTAGAATTAGTTGATATACCAGAATATTTTAAAGATTTTGGTTCTGATGTTTTAAGTTGGGAAGAAAAATTTAATATAACGAATTGGTATTTTTTTGCTGCTTATAATGAAATTGGACAAATGGTTGGTGGTTGTACGATTGCAACTAAAACAGAAGGATGTCATA
>CAYFQA010000015.1:0-2445 GCA_964345145.1 uncultured Muribaculaceae bacterium
GTGGTCCAAGTTTAGCTTTCTATGAAGCAGAAGATGCTGCTGAAGTTGTTAGAAATGCAGCTAATACAGAAATCAATACATTCTTTGGGGCAATTATTAATGAAAATCTTACTGATGAAGTAATTGTTACTGTAATAGCAACAGGATTTGAAGAAAATCAAGATCCAGTACCAACAACAAGAATAGATGATTATACTCAAAAGCCAACTAAATCAATTGAAAAAGTAGATTTTATTGATTCAGAATTAGATATACCTCCATTTTTAAGAAATAGAGATGATATATAAAAGAGAGTAATCTCTTTTTTATTTGCATTTTTATAAATATTTGATATTATACTATAATGCAACAAAGGAGGATTATAATATGAAAGACGCAGTAACTAATTGTATAAGAATTGGTATTGATTGTGTTAAAAATGATTCGGTTGATATTCGTATTGGTGGTCCACAATATTTAGGTTTTGATTTTTGTGTACGTAAACAAGAATATGATGAAATGGTGGAGTTTATTAAACAAGAATTAGCCAAAAATGAAATTCCTATATTAAAAATATATGATAATGGAAAATATAATATTGATGAAGCAAAAATATGGCCAAAAGAAAAAATAGCAAAATGTATTGAAAATGAGTCAGCTTATTTAAAAATGGAAGCTGGAAGAAGTCATTCTTTAAAATAAAAAAAACAAGAATAATATTCTTGTTATTTTTTTTCGTTTTTATTATTAAAGTTTTTATTCTTTTTGTTTTTACGACATTGTGGACATCTTTTAGGTTCATTTTCTAATTGTTTTTCTTTGTAAAATTCTTGTTCACCTACGGTAAATATAAATTCGCTTCCACAATCTTTACATATAAGTTTTTTATCTTCCATTTAATTGACCTCCTTAATTATATTTGGATATTTAATAATTAATTGGCCATAAAGGGAACAAAATAAAATTAAATCCAAATGAAATATATCATAATTATTAAATAAAAGCAATAAATATTGAAAAAAAATAATTATTAAGGTATATTTAAAGAGGAAAAATGGTGATTTTATGAATGAATTAGAATTAAGAAATGTTAAAGGAACATTTGATTTTTTACCAAAGGAAATGGTTGTTAGAAATAGAATAACTGATATTTTAAAAAAGAATTTTGAATTATTTGGTTATTTTCCTTTAGAAACACCTATTATTTGTTATTTTGATTTATTATCATCTAAATATGCTGGTGGTGATGAAATATTAAAAGAAGTGTATACATTAACTGATCAAGGTAATAGAGAATTAGGTTTAAGATATGATTTAACTGTACCTTTTGCTAAAGTAATCGGTATGCAAAAAGATTTGGTTTTACCATTTAAAAGATTTGAAATTGGTAAAGTGTTTCGTGATGGTCCAGTTAAACCTGGTAGAAATCGTGAGTTTTATCAATGTGATATTGATGTTTGTGGTATAACTAGTCAAACAGCAGAAGTTGAATTTTTTCAATTAACTAATAAAGTCTTTGAAGAACTAAATTTAGATGTAGAAATTCATTATAATAATCGTAAATTTTTAGTTGGAATATTATCTGAATTAGGTATTGAAGAATATAATTTAAATAATGTTATCATTATTATTGATAAATTATTAAAAGTAGAAGAAAAAGAATTGATTAAAGAATTAAATGATTTAGGAATTGATAATGAAACAATAAATAAACTTTTTGATTTATTTACAAAAGATTATGACTATATTAAAGAATATTTTAAAGATACAACTAATGAATATTTAATGGAAGGTATAAAAGAATTAGACGAAATTAATTACTATCTTCCAAAATTAGATTTAAATAATTGTTTATTTAAACCGTCATTAGCAAGAGGTCTAGATATTTATACAGGTACAGTTTGGGAAATATTTTCTAAAGATGGATATCGTTCTTCTTTAGGCGGTGGAGGTCGTTATGATAAAATTATTACTGAATTTATCAAAGATGGTAATATGTATCCAGCTGTAGGAATGTCTTTTGGATTAGAACCAATATATGAAGTAATAAAATCTAAAGAAGAAGAAAAATTACCAATTGATGTTTTAGTTTATGGATTTGATTTAAGTCCAGAAATACTTAAAATTGCTAATCAATTAAGAAATGAAAATTTAAAAGTAATTGTTGAAATGAATAATTCTAAATTAAAAAAAGTTTTAGATTATGCAAATAAAAACTTAATTCCTTATGTTTTAATAATTGGTGAAGATGAATTAAAAAGTGGTCAATTAACTTTAAAAGATATGTTTAATTCAACACAAGATAGTTATTTGATAGATGATATAATTAAAAAAATTAAAAATAATTAAATTGTATAAAATAAAAGCATATGACAAACTATATGTATGAATAGAAAAATAGTATATACAACAATAATTTTATTACTATTTCTAATGATAAGTATAGGACTATCATATGCTTTTTAT
>CAYFQA010000015.1:2455-3313 GCA_964345145.1 uncultured Muribaculaceae bacterium
GAATATAGAAGTAAATTATATAGATGGTGCAGATATATTAATTGATAGTACACAGCCAACAGTAACAAAGAATATTACAATAACAAATAATACAGCAAATGAAATTGATTATTTTATAAAGTTTTCTGATATTCAAAATAATTTAGTAGATGAAGAATTAGATTATTCATATACATGTACAGGAGAAGGTTGTGAAAGCAGAAATAATCTATATGGACCAACGATAAACGAAAATATAACATTACTAGTAGCAATAAGTCCTAATGTAAAACATACATATACAATTAATTTTAGTTATAGTGGTACAGGTGATTTATTAGCAAGAATAGAAGTTATAAAACCAGCTGTATTAATATCAAGATATGAAAAAATTAATTAGGCAGAATTTTTATCTATGGAATATTATGAAAATTATCATAATAATAAACATTGGGCACATGCTAATGATATAACACAAGTAACCTTTGAGAATACAATTAATGCTCCGTTAAATCCAGTATACACATATGATATATCTAAAAGAGAAGATGGAAGTATAATGGTATATTTAGTTGATGATGGATTAAATCAAAATACATACCATTTGTACATTCAAAGTAATGAACAAATATATAGTCCGACTAATATGTCGTTATGGTACGGTGGGGATGAAGTTCTTAATATTAATGAAATGAAAAATTTAACTCAAATAAATAATTTGAATTTAATTAATACGTCAATAACAACAGAAATGAACTAGATTTTTCATTTTTTACCAAAAATAACAAGTATAGATTCTTCATTTTTAAAAACAGCTGAAGTAACATTAATGGTAGGAAAATTTTATAAATTACCATTAGTTACGAGTTTAAATTTAAG
>CAYFQA010000015.1:3336-3613 GCA_964345145.1 uncultured Muribaculaceae bacterium
ATGTTTGCAGCATGCATGAATTTAACATCATTGGACATAACAATGTTTAATACAAGTCAAGTAGAAAATATGAATAGTATGTTTGTATCTTGTAGTAAATTAACTACTTTAAATTTAAATAACTTTAATACTGCTAATGTAGTAAGTATGAATCAAATGTTTCATGGATGTGGTAGTTTAAATAATTTATATTTATCTAATGCAATTTTTAATCAAGTAACAGATTATAATAATTTCTTTTATCCTGCTAAAAATGGAATGAATATCCAAGTAAAAG
>CAYFQA010000015.1:3623-11642 GCA_964345145.1 uncultured Muribaculaceae bacterium
CGGCAAGAACATGGATTACAGCTAGACTATCAGATGCTGGATTAACTGGTAATGTATATATATATAATTAACAAATCATTGTTAATTTTTTTTTATTATGGTATTCTATTAATAGAGTAGTTAAGGGTGTTAAATATGAATGATGAAAAGTTAAAAGAAATAGTAAAACTCTTAGAATTAGTAGATGATAATATTCAGAAGTTAGAGTCTTTAATTATCATTCCTAAAGAAGAGAAACCTATTATTGCAAATGGTGAAGAGACTAATGCAAAATGATTTAAATTTTTTAACTCAAGTTATTAATAAAATAGTAGCTAATGTTCCAAATTATAGTGAACATAGTGAAGAATACCAAGAAGAAATAAATCGTTCATTAAATACACTTAGGAATGCCAAAGAACCACTCTTAAATAATTTAAAACAATTAATTAAGTCAATGATACCAAATGATAATTTAGATGCAATAAAACCATTAGAAGCTCGCTTAGACTTAATGAATCAATATTTTCATTTAGCAAATTCTGTAAATAATCCATTAGAAGAAATGGGTTTTAATGATTTATTATATAAATTAAGTAATCCTATTGATTTAGTAGATTATAATGAAAATTTATTAGAACTAATAAAAAAATTTAATAATGTAGGAATAAAACTAACTATTAAAGATTTTAGTTATTCTTATTTTGTTAAAAAAGTAATGGCTAAGTTTTTTGAAAATATTGACAATCCTAATTTATATGAAGAAATGAAAAATATCTTTGATAAAGTTTATTGGCGTAATCACCACATATTGATGGATATAACAATCAACATTAGAGATTTATTAATTTTACATGAAAAGAACATTCAAAATTATGCTCTTAATTTAAGAAATAATTTTATTAAAAAAAATAAAATAGTGGAAAAAAACATGAAAGAAGAATATGAAAAATTATTTACAGAAGTTATTAATTTATCACACATATCTTCTTCAAGAGTATACTCTTTATTTAAAAGACAAGGTTTAAATATAGATGATTATCAAGATGATAGTCCAGCTTTAGAAAGTCATTTACATAAATTTATAAGTAAAGAAGATTATGAAAAAATTCGTAATCAGAAAGAAGAAGATAAATTTTTCTTAAATATTGAAGAGTTAGATTTAAATTTATATGAATATGAAAATTATGAAAAGTTTAAATTTTTAATAACTGAAATTAAAACAATTTTAGAACGTAAATCAACTATTACAAATGATTTAAACAATAAGAAAAAAACTATAACTAATTTAAAAAATACTAATAAGAAAAATCTGTCTAAGTTAGAAACAATGAGTCGTCAAAAAGATAAGCTTTTTAAAAGAAATAAAGAAAAACAATTAATGAAATTAACTAAGAAAATAGAAGATTTAATTTCAACAAATGATAATGTTTTAAGTCAAATAAGATTAGAATATAATGAATATGATGATTTGGTGTTTGCTGAGAAAGTTTGTAAATTAGTTAATGAGGGAATGAGTGTTTATAATATTTTTAATATTTATAAAAATGATTTAAATGCTTTGAGAAAATCTATTAATAAACAGGTTGAAGAGCCTATAAGTGAAGCATCAATGTTAGAAACAGTAACTCAATTTGTTAGATTTATGAAAGAACCAAGAATTAAAATAATAAATACAATTAATTATTTAAATGAAGATCCAATGGATGTTATTATTGAAGATAAATATAAATTATTAGGAATAACAGTAGATATTGTTATGCCTACTGAACAAGTATATAAAGATTTAAGGAAATCATGTGCAGCAGTTGCGACTTATAATTATATATATCGAAGTGGTTGGACACCATATTTAATTAAAACTAAAATTAAACATTATGACGATGAACTTGTTGAATAAACATTTTTGAGTTATTATAAGATATTGAAAAGAGGAATTTATGAGTACAATGCTTTTTGTAACAGGGATAATCATACTAGCAGTTGATCAAATAAGCAAATTAATTACTAGTTCATATATAAAAATAGGTGATTATATTAGTATAGTTCCTAATTTTTTAAGTTTAACAAATAAACAAAATACCGGTGCGGCATTTGGTATTTTAGAAAATTCAACTGGTTTTTTAATTTTAATTTCTTTATTTGGTTTAATAATAATTTATCGTTATATTAGAACATTTAAAGTTAATGTTCGTAATAAATTAGCATTTGGTTTTTTACTAGGTGGTGTTACAGGTAATTTAATAGATCGCGTATTTTTAGGATATGTTCGAGATTTTATTGATGTAAATATATTTGGTTATAATTTTCCAACATTTAATATTGCTGATTCTATGATTTTACTAGGTGTTACTTTATTAATATATGCAATTATTAAAGGAGAAGATGAGTTAAGTGAAAATAAAAGTAAATAAAGAAGATGATTTAATTAGAATTGATAAATACTTAAGTGAAAAAACTGGATTTTCTCGTTCAGCTATTAATAAATTAATTGAATTAGATCAAGTACTTGTAAATAATAATAAAACAAAATCTAGTTATATTATTTCAGTTAATGATGAAATAAATATTAATTTAGATTATCAAGAACCAAGTAATTTAAAAAGTTCGGATATTGATTTAGATATTGTTTTTGAAGATGAATGGTTAATGGTAATTAATAAACAAAGTGGGTTAGTTGTTCATCCAGGAAGTGGTAATCAAGATAATACTTTAGTTAATGCATTGATTCATCATCAAAAAAAATTAAGTGATATAGATGAAACAAGACCAGGTATAGTTCATCGTTTAGATAAAGATACAAGTGGTTTAATGCTAGTAGCAAAAAATAATCGTGTTCATGAAAAATTAGCAACTATGATTAGTAAAAAAGAAGTAAGAAGAGAATATACTGCTTTATTAATTGGAGAATTTAAACATGAAAGTGCCACAATAGATGCTCCTATTGGTCGTGATCCATTAAATAGAAAAAAAATGACTGTTATTAAAAATAATTCTAAAGAAGCAATAACTCATTTAAAAGTTTTGAAAAGATACAAAGGATTTACTTTAGTTAATTTGATATTAGAAACAGGTCGTACTCATCAAATAAGAGTACATATGAATTATATTAAATATCCAATTTATAATGACCCAGTATATTCTAAAAGTAAAGCAACTGAATTTGGTCAATTTTTACATTCAAGTAAAATAGAATTTATTCATCCTGAGACTAAAGAATATATTTCTTTAACAAGTGATCTACCAAAATACTTTCAAGATTTTATTAATAATTTAGAATAATTTAATTAAAATATTAAATATATTTATATATTTTTAATGTGATATAATATTAGTAGAGGAGGGATACTATAAAATCGATTTATATTGATAAAAAAGAAGAGATAGTTATGAAATTAGTTCACTTTTTTGTTACTGAAGAAAATTATACACCGATAGTTGTAAATGGTACTAGTAATGAAATTTGGTTAGAAAATTCAAGTGGACCTTATAATATTATTAGAATTAATTCAAATTACATTCATAATCAAGAACAATTTAATTTTGATTTATATAAAACTAAAAGTGTAATTAAACAAATAAAATCAAAGACGTTATCTATTAATGTTAATATTTTAAATATATTTTTAGATGTTCGTAGTGAAGTATCCTTAAAAGAAACAGAAAAAAATATTAATGCTATAAAGATAGATAATCCTAAAGATATAACAAAAAACAAAATATTAAAAGAAATATTTCCGAACATTAAAACCAAATTAATAAAAGATACTGATAAAACAGAATTATTTTTAAATGTAACTAAAGATATTAATGAAAAAACTCAAAAAGAAAACAAAAAATATGAAGATGTTTTTTCTCCTAAAAAAGTTATTGTTACATATGTTTTAATGGGAATATCGATAATTTCTTTTGTTTTAGCAATGTTATTAGGCTATGAAGAAATTATGACTATATTTGCAATTCATCCTATTAATATTATTGGATTTAATCAGTGGTATCGTCTTTTAACAGGAACTTTTATGCATGTTGGTCCAGTTCATTTAATTGTTAATATGTATTCATTAAATGTGATTGGTTCACAAATGGAACAATTTTTAGGTAAAGTTAAATTTTTATTAATTTATTTAATTAGTGGTATATTTGGATCTTTATTTTCAATATTATTAACTAAAACTTGGAGTGCAGGAGCAAGTGGAGCAATATTTGGACTTTTAGGTAGTTTATTATATTTTGGTTACCATTATCGTTTATATTTAGGTAATGTTTTAAAAAGTCAAGTAATACCTTTGATTATAATTAATTTATCAATAGGATTTATTATTCCTAATATTGATCAAGCAGCTCATTTTGGTGGATTTATTGCTGGTATATTTGCAACAATGGCTTTAGGCGTTCCTAATAAGTCAACAAAGCAAGATAAAATTAATGGTACAATAAGTTTAATTATTTTAGCAACGTTTTTATTGTATTTAATTTTTAAATAAAAAAAGAAGTTTTAAACTTCTTCTTTATATTTTACGATATAAGCCAATAGCTTTACCTAAAATTGTACAATTTTCTAAGATAATAGGTGACATTGAATCATTTTCTGGTTGTAAACGAATATGATCTTTTTCTTTATAAAAAGTTTTTAATGTTACTTCATTTTCATCTGTCATTGCTACTACAACCTCACCGTTACGAGCAACTTTTTGTCTTTGAACTATTACTATATCATTATCGTGAATTCCACGATTAATCATAGAGTCACCGGAAACTTTTAAAGTGAAAATTTCTTCTTTATTAGGGATTAAACTAGCTGGTAAATCAAAGTAGGTATCAGGATTTTCAATTGCTTCGATTGGATTTCCAGCAGTGATTTTACCTAATAAAGGTACTTTTATAACATTTTCTTTTTGTTCTTGGTATTCATTTTCTACTAATAATTCAATAGTTCTAAATTTATTATTAGTAGTTCTTATTAAACCTTTTTCTTCTAAATTTTTAAGATGAACGAACACAGTAGCAGAAGAGCTAAGATTTAAACCTTTTCCAATTTCTCTAATTGATGGTGGATAACCATTTTCAACAATGAATTTTTTAATGAATGTTAATACTTCTTTTTGCTTTTTTGTAGGTGATGTACTCATCTAATCACTCCTTACAATGTAATATTAACATTTCGAATGTAAAAAGTCAAACAATTATTCGCTTTTCATTTGACAAGAACAAACGTTCGTGTTATTTTTAAAATGTAAGGAGTGATTATTATGAAAGAATTAATTATTAGAAATAAAGAAGGGATATTTTTTGTGTTTATTGTTATATCTATTTTATTTATTGTTACCGAAAATAAACAAAGACTTGATGCCAATAAGAATGATAATCATTTAAATAAAGTTATTGTTTTAAATAATTAATTGCTCAAAGCTTATATATTTTGTATAATTGAATATAGAATAGGGTTGAGAATATGGATGAAAAAATTATTAGACAAATAAAATCTCTTGCTTTAGATATGATTGATCATGCCCAAAGTGGACATCCTGGTATAGTTTTATCTTTAGCGCCAACAATATATACATTATATAAATATCATTTAAAATTTAATCCTTTAGAAAGTGATTGGTTAAATCGTGATCGTGTAGTTATGTCTTGTGGTCATGGTTCAGCTTTATTATATTCAATGTTATATGCATCAGGTTATAATATCACATTAGAAGATTTAAAAAAATTTAGACAAATTGATAGTATTACACCAGGCCATCCAGAATATGGTATTACTCCTGGTGTAGATGTTACAACTGGACCATTAGGACAAGGAATAGCTACTTCAGTTGGAATTGCTTTAGGAGAAAGATATTTAAATTCATTATTTAAACGATTAGCTGATAATAATTTATTAATTGATTATTATACTTATGTTTTATGTAGTGATGGAGATTTAATGGAAGGAATAAGTTATGAAGCTACTAGTTTTGCTGGAAGGCAAAAGCTTGGTAAATTAATTGTTTTATATGATTCAAATGATATTTGTTTAGATGGTGAATTAAATAAAACATTTAAGGAAGATGTTTAACTTCGTTTTGTTAATGATGGTAATAATGTTAATGAAATTAATAAAGCAATAACTGAAGCAAAAAAAGAATTAAATAAACCTACATTAATAGAAATTAAAACAATTAT
The DNA here is from genome assembly GCA_964345145.1 of uncultured Muribaculaceae bacterium. Classification (GTDB taxonomy): domain Bacteria; phylum Bacillota_I; class Bacilli_A; order RF39; family UBA660; genus JAAZHN01. Next base: position 9,768 of record CAYFQA010000015.1, read on the forward strand.
TGGTTATGAATCTGAATATTCAGGAACTAATACCGTTCATGGAAAACCATTAACTGAAAAAGATTTAAACAATTTAAAAGACAAGTGGGAATTACCTCAAGAAAGATTTTATGTTGATGAAAATTTATTAGTAGAATATCGACTTAGCTTTAAAGAAAGAATTCAAGGAGAATATGCTTTATGGTCAAACATGTTAATTAATGAGTTGAAAAAAGACGAAGTATCTAAAATGTTTCATGTTTTAAATAAGTTAGGTAAAGAAGATATTGATTGGGATTTGTTTATTAAGCCAAATCAAGAAAAAGAATTAAGATCATATAATAATGATGTTCTAGATTTTATAGCAGAAAATACAAATTTATTTGTTGGTGGAAGTGCAGATTTAGCTAGTTCTTGTAAAACTTATTTAAATAATTTTGAAGATTTAGATGAAGAAAATCCAGATGGAAAAAATATTTGGTTTGGAGTTAGAGAACATGCAATGGGGGCGATTATAAATGGTCTTTCTTTAACTGGTCTTAATTCATTTAGTTCAACATTTTTAACTTTTTCAGATTATTTAAAACCAGCTTTAAGACTTAGTTCGTTGATGAAGATAAATCCAACATATATATTTACTCATGATTCAATAACAATTGGTGAAGATGGTCCAACACACCAACCAATTGAACATTTAGGTAGTTTAAGAATGATTCCTGATGTTATGGTTTATCGTCCAGCTGATTTAAATGAATTAATTGGATGTTGGCAAAGTATTTTAACGAAAGATAAAACTTCTTGTTTAGTTTTAAATAAAAACAAAACTTCTTTAGACTTACCAAGCAGTTCTTATGATGTTACTTACGGAGGATATATTATATCTTCTGAAAAAGAAAATTTAGATGCAATTATAATTGCATCAGGTCAAGAAGTAATAATTGCTTTAGATATTCAAAAACATCTTTGGAGTATAAATAAAGATGTACGAATAGTTAGTATGCCTTGTTTAGAATTATTTGAAATAGAAGATAAAATATATCAACAAAGAATTTTACCGGCTGGTGTTAAGAAAATAGTTATTGAAGCTTCTAATGACCCTAGTTATTTAAAATTTGTTACTAGTGAAAAATATTTAATAAATTTAAATTATTTTGGATCTAGTGGTAAAAAAGATGATGTTTTAAAAAAATATAATTTTGATTTTCTTTCTATTTTAGAAAGAATTAATGAAATAATATAAGATGTTTGTTATAATTTAGTTAGGAGTGATAAATATGTGGATGGATATATTATATGTAGTAATTGGTTTAATTGTAGGGATAATAATTGGTTTTTTATTAGCTCGTACTTATATGAAAAAGTATTTGAAGGAAAACCCACCAATAAATGAAAAAATGATTGAAACATTAATGAGTAGTATGGGAAGAAAACCTTCTTCAAAACAGGTTAAACAGATGATGCAACAAATGAATAAAATGATGTAATGGAGTTTCAAGTGAATAAAACAATATTTTTAATTACTTTAGGATTAATATTATCAATTATAATTTTCATTATTATCATTATTTTAAAGAAAAATAAAAAAAAAGAAACTGCTAAAACTAATCTTGAAGAAATTGATGAAAATTCAGCTAATGCAGTGTTATTTAATTTAAATCAAAAATATAATGAAGATTTAGATAAAACTCAAATAATTAATATTAGTGCAGAAGAAATAGAAAAGTTAAAAAATATTTCTAAAGAATAAACAAAAAGAACAATTCTTGTTCTTTTTTTCTAGTCATGTTATAATTTTTATGGTGAAGCATGTGGTAAAATACGATGAAAAATCAATTCAAATATTAGAAGGTTTAGATGCAGTTCGAAAAAGACCAGCAATGTATATTGGATCAACTG
>CAYFQA010000016.1:0-11228 GCA_964345145.1 uncultured Muribaculaceae bacterium
GTAACTTCACTTGACATAGCAAATATAATAGATGAAGTATTTACATCTGGATATGGTACAATTGAGATGATAATAGGTGGATCATTAGGAGTTAATTCATTAGTTAAAAATCAAGTAAAACAAATGATATCTTTAGGAAAAGTAACATATCCTCATGGTTTATTTCGAGGAATTTTATTAGAGCAAATTTATCGTAGTTTTAAAATATTAAATAATGAGACATATCATAAATAGGAGGGAATATGAAAAAAGTAGTATTTGTTGCTTTTATTCAAGAAAAAAAATTATTAGTAGTTAAATCAGTTCGCTCTGCTAAACAAAACCTATATACTTTGGTTGGTGGTTTAGTCGAAGAAGATGAGACTTTATTGGAAGCGGCTGTCAGAGAAGTTAAAGAAGAGATTAATCAAGAATTTGATATTCGTCAAAGAGATTTTGTTGAATTATTTAAATTTGTTGAAGGAGCAGCATCTGATCCAGAGATGATTATTGAAATAAATGTTTTATTATCAAAAAAAGAAATAGATGTTGAAATAAAACCAGATTTAGAAATATTAGATTATAAATGGATAAGTGTAGATGAAAAAGATCTTAATCTATCCTCATCGATTACTGAATATATCATTCCATGGATGAAAGAACAATAATAAAATGATTGGTAATGATTGGGATGAAGTATTAAAAATTATTTGGGATAGTGAAGGCTATAAAAAGTTTTTCAAAATAATAGAAAATGAATATTTAAATAAAACAGTTTATCCTAAAAAAGAGTTGATATTTAATGCTTTAAAACATACTTCTTATAAAAATGTGAAAGTAGTAATTGTAGGTCAGGATCCATATCATGGTGAAGGAGAAGCAATGGGTCTTTCTTTTTCTGTTTTTAAAAATATCAAAATACCACCTTCGTTACAAAATATATACAAAGAATTAAATTCAGACTTAGGTTTAGATATTCCTAATCATGGAGATTTAACAACATGGACAAAACAAGGTGTTTTGTTGTTAAATTCAGTTTTAACTGTTGAGAAAGATAAAGCTGGCTCACATCAAAAACTTGGTTGGCAAAGATTAACAGATTATATAATTAAAAAAATAAATGAAAAAGAAATACCGGTTGTTTTTATATTATGGGGAAATTATGCGAGAAGTAAAAAAGAATTAATAACAAATCCCAAACATTTAATTATTGAGTCAACACATCCATCACCTTTTTCAGCACACAATGGTTTTTTTGGTAGCAAACCTTTTTCAAAAACAAATACTTTTTTAGAAAAAAATAATCTCCAAGTAATTAATTGGGAGATTAAATCTTAAAATCATTAATAATATCATCGTTCATATCTTTATTATCGAAATAAAGCTTTTCTTTAATGTTATGAATTCTAGCTATTATATTGGAAGGAAATTTTCTAATTAATAAATTCAAATTACTAGTATATTTATTATAAAAAGTTTTACTTGCTTGAATTTTTTCTTCACTATTTTTAATATTTTGAACAACATCTTTTATACTTTTGTTATCATTTAATGAAGTATAATCTTTTTGGATTTGTAATATTAAATTAATTGCTTCTGTAGTCTTACGATCAAATTCAAAATTTGAAACCCTTTTATTTTTTAATTCTTTTACTTCATTAAATATTTCAGGATTAATTTTAATTTCTTTAGCAATAATATTATCAGCTTGATCTATTAAATCAAATCTTTCACGAAGAACATCATCAATAACACTTTCTGCTTCATTAATTCTAATTAAGTTGTTTTGAATTTTATTATACAAAATTATGTAATAAATGCTTAAAGAACCAAAAATTATGATTAAAGCTAATATTGTATAAATAATTACTTCGGTCATTGTAACACCCTCTATTTAAATAATTGTATCATAGATGTTGATTTTCTTAAATCATTTTCTTTAAAAACCTAGTTTTAAATTGACATTGTTAGTTGATATATTATATAATATAATTGGTGATGATAATGATAGAAACAGATACGAATAATATGTATGTTAGCCCATTTGCTGAAGATTCAGATTTAGGATTATTAAATAAAGATAATGTCTCTGGTGGTGCTCAAACAATGGAACCGGTTGATTTAAGTTCGTTTAATGCTAATCCAGATAATAATACAAATAACTCTCCACATATTGATGTTTTAGAAACTCCAAGTATAGATATTTTTAGTTATGTTCCAGATTACAGTCATTTAAACTCAGGTGAAAAAGAAAATGCAATGGAACCTGAGATTAAAGAAGAAGTAAGTCCGGTATTTGATAATCCGGTCCCTACTATTCCAACTTATGAAGAACCGATTCATGAAGAAATAATTCCAGAAAATAATGCTTCAATATTTGAACCGACACCTGTAATTGATATTACTGAAACACTAACTGCTGAAAAAACAGTTGCCCCAGTGGTCGAACCCCAAATAAATAATCAGGAATATGATGCTGCAGCAATGGATGAAGAAATTAGAGAGCTTGATCAAGGAAATGAAGAATTAGCTCAAAGAATATCTAAGAGAGAACAAGATTTAGAAAGTATTATTGCTCAGAATAAAACTATTATGGTTAGTAATATAGCTACATCTGAAGAAATTAAAGTATTAGGTCGAAAATTAAGAGAAGAAGGTATTAGAAAACGTAAGGAAGAAAGAGCAAGATTGGAAGCACAGTTAGCTGAAATAGAAGAAAAATATACTAATGCATCTAGTCAGACTGCTGAAATTCAAGAAATGTTAGCTAAGAACCAAGCTACTTTAGCACAACTTCAGGCATCATATGAAAAATTAGGAGCAAGTAAAGAAGATTTAGGACAGTCTATTGTATTAAGACCAGCTGCTTAAAATAACAAACACCGAAAGGTGTTTTTTTATGTCAAATTAAAGATAATATAAATGACAAATATATATATTTTTGATACACTATTATTAGAATATGAGGGCTTATGAAAGAAAAAATTAAAGTAATATTTGATAATGGTGATACGAAAGACTATTCAAGTGGGATTAGTTTTTTAGAGTTGGCCAAAGATTATGAAAAGGAAATGGAAAATCCAATAATTTCAGCTAAAGTTAATAATGTTTGTTATCGTTTGGAAGAAAAATTATATAATGATGCTAAAGTAAGTTTTATTGATTATAATGATTTAGAAGGTCATTCTATGTATAAATCAGGACTTAAATTTGTTTTATATGTTGCAGTTAAAGAATTATGTGGGAATGATGCAGATATAATATTTTATAATTCTATTGATAAAGGAATTTATACAAAAATCATTTCTAATAAAAAACTTAATGAAGATAAACTTAAGACATTAAAAGAAAAAATGCAAACAATTATAGAATCTGATTTACCATTTACTAAACATTTAGTTAGAAATACTGATGCAATTAGTTATTATAATTCAATTGGCGAAGTTGAAAAAGCAAAAAATGTAGAATATGTTACTAATGCAGTTGTTACATTATATAAATTAAAAGAGTATTATAATTATTTTTATACTGATATGCCATCAACAACAGGAATTTTAAATTTGTTTGAATTAACATTAATAAATGACAATCATTTAGTATTGAGGTATCCAACACCTAGAAGTGATAATAAGATTCCAGAATATAAGCATTATGAAAAAACTCTTGCAGCTTTTGAAAAATATCGTGAATGGTTGAGAATGATTAATGTTCCATATTTATCTGATTTAAATAGTGTTGTTGCTGACTATAAAATAAAAGATTTTATCTTAATGAATTATATTATCTCTGAAAATTATTTTCGTGAAATTGCTACTAAAATAGCAGAGAAAAATAAGAAGAATAAAATCAAAACTATTTTTATTGCCGGTCCATCTAGTTCTGGTAAAACAACTAGTTCAAGAAAAATAGCTTTACAATTAAAAGCATTTGGGTTAAATCCAATTCAATTATCAGCAGATGATTTTTATAAAGAAAGAGAAGAGAGTCCACGTTTACCAGATGGTAGTTATGATTTTGAATCAGTGGATGCTTTGGATTTAAAATTATTAGAAGAACTTATGGGAAAATTATTTAATTATGAAGAGGTACAAATGCCAACTTTTAATTTTATGACTGGTAAAAAAGAATATAAAGGCGCGCCTTTAAAATTAGAAGAAGATAGTGTTGTAATTTTTGAAGGATTACATTGTCTGAATGATCGAATTACAAATATATTACCAAGTGAAAATCAATATAGAATTTATATGAGTCCATTTACAGGACTTAATATTGATCGTCACAATTATATATCTTCTGTTGATTTAAGATTAATAAGAAGAATGGTTAGAGATAATGTTTATAGAGGTTATTCTGTAGAGAAAACGATTGGAATGTGGCCTAAGGTTAGAGATGGAGAAGAAAAATATATTTTCCCTTATCAAGATCAAGCAGATGATATATTAAATACAGCTTTGATATATGAGATAGGAGTTTTAAGAGTTTTTGCTGAACCGTTATTAAGTGCAGTTCCAACTTCTTCACCACAATATCAAGAAGCGAGAAGATTATTAGGTTTTTTAAGAGGTTTTTTTCCGGTTTCTCCTGAATATGTATCAAGAGATACAGTTTTAAGAGAATTTATCGGTGATAGTATATTCCATTAAAAGAAAGGATGATTATATGAAAAAAATAGCAATTAATGGATTTGGTAGAATAGGTAGACTAGCTTTTAGAGAGTTAGCTAATAGAGAGGATTATGAAGTAGTCGCGATTAATGATTTAACTGATGCTGAAACATTAGCATATTTATTAAAATATGATACTAATCATCGTACTTTTCATCCAGAATTAATAAGTAATGATGAAGAACATTTGTATTTTAATGGTAAAAAAATAAAAATATATGCAGAAAAAGATGCTTCAGTGTTACCGTGGGGTGAACTAGGAATTGATGTTGTTTTAGAATGTTCTGGACATTATACATCTTTAGAAAAGTCTATGGCTCATATAAATGCAGGGGCTAAAAAAGTTCTTATTTCTGCACCAGCTAAAGGAGACTTAGAAACAGTTGTTTATGGAGTTAATGAAGATATATTAGATGGTTCTGAACAAGTTGTTTCTGCAGCAAGTTGTACAACAAACTGCCTTGCTCCAGTTTTAAAAGTTATTGAAGATAATATAGGGATTGTTAAAGGTTTTATGACAACAATTCATGCGTATACAAATGATCAAGTAACATTAGATGTACCACATAATAAAGGAATTAATTCAAGAAGAGGTAGAGCATGTGCGATGAATATTATTCCAGCTTCAACAGGTGCAGCAAGTGCGATTGGTTTAGTTATACCATCGTTACAAGGAAAATTTGATGGAACAGCTTTTAGAGTTCCTGTAAGTGATGGCTCAGTTGTTGATGTAACTATGGAATTAAAAAGAAATACAACTGTAGAAGAAATTAATGATTTATTTAAAAATAATCAAAATGATACATTAAAATTTACAATGGACCCAGTGGTTTCAAGTGATATAATTGGTAGTAGAGTAGGAGCATTAGTTGATGGTCAATCTACAAGTATTATTGAACATGATGGTAAGCAACTTGTTAAAGTTGTTGCTTGGTATGATAATGAAATGGGTTATACTGTTCAAATGATTAGAACTTTTGATAAATTAATGAAATAAGCGATTTAATCGCTTTTTTAGGAGATAAATTTATGAAAAAAAATAAATTATTGTTAGTTATAATTTTATTATTAATAGTTACTGTTACTGGAATGTTTATTTTAAATCGAAAAAAACAACAAAATCAACATAGTGAACTTTTTAAAACTGATCAGATTGTAACAACGATGGATGAACAAATAGGTGAAAATACAATGTGGTGTGGATCTTTTCAATTAGTTTGGAATGAACTAAAAGGAATGTGTGAAGATGATAAGGTTAGTTTTTTAGGAGGAAATACAAAAGAAGTAAATAATCTAAATAAAGGAGAATTTACTACTAAAGATTTAGATGAAAATTCATATTATATAAAAAGAAGTGTAATTGTCCCTGGATTAAAAGAAGAAATAGAAAAATCTATTAAAGATAAATTTAACGAAAAATCAGATATATTAGATGATATGGATTTTACACCAGATCCGGATCGTCAAATAATATATGCGATGTTATTAAAAAATGTAGAATTTCCTAAAATGTTTCAAATTTTAGATAAATCTAATTTTAAAGAAATTGAAAATGTAAAATATTTTGGTATACGAAAAAGTGATAAAGAATTAGAAAACCAAGTAAAAATATTATACTTTGTTGATGAAGAAAATTTTGCTATTGAGTTAAAAACAAAATCTAAAGATCGTATTATTTTAGAAACAGGAAGTACTAAAACTACTTTTAAAGAAATTTATGAAGAAGTAATGAACAATTATGAAAACTATGATGATAATTTATTTGTAAAAGGTGATGTTTTAGAAATACCTTATTTAGAAATAAATGCTAAACAAAGATTTGAACAATTTACAGGTAAGGAATTTGTTACTAAAGACCAAGAACAATATATAATAACTGATGTGATACAGACAATAAGATTTAAGATTGATGAAAGAGGAGCAAAATTAAAAAGTGAATCAGCTATCATGATAGAAAAATCAGCTATTATGGAACATACACCAAGAATTATGAAATTTAATAAAGATTTTACTTTATTTATGTTAGAAGAGGATAAAAATCCTTACTTAGCAATAAAAGTAAATGATATAAAACAATATCAAAATATAAAATAGGAGGAAATATGAAAAATATAGAAACAATAGATGTTAAAAACAAAAGAGTAATTGTTAGATGTGATTTTAATGTAACAATAAAAGATGGTAAGATTTTAGATGATACAAAAATTGTTAAAACAATTAAAACAATTAATTATTTATTAGAACAAAATACGAGTTTAATTCTAATGTCTCATTTTGGTAAAGTAAAAGATGAAGAAAGTAAAGCTAAAAATTCTTTGAAACCAGTTGCAGAGCATTTAAGTAAGCTTTTAGATAAAGAAGTAATTTTCATGCCAATGACAAGAGGTGAGGAGTTAACTAATAAATGTCTTAATCTTCAACAAGGAGAAATTTTGCTTATTGAAAATACGCGATTTGAAGATGTTCCAAATAAATTAGAAAGTAATAATGATCAAGAATTAGCTAAATATTGGGCTTCGTTAGGTGAGGTATTCATTAATGATGCTTTTGGATCATCGCATCGTTCTCATGCATCAGTATGTGGTATAGCTAATTATTTACCAAGCGCTAATGGATTAATAATTGAAGAAGAAGTAGAAAATTTAAATAAAATAATACTTGAACCAACACGCCCTTTTACAGTTATTATGGGTGGAGCTAAAGTGGATGATAAAATTGATCTGATTAGATCTTTGATTCCAAAATGTGATTATTTAATTACTGGAGGAGGAATAGCTAATACATTTTTATTATCAAAGGGCTATAATATTGGTAAATCACTTGCTAATGCAGAATTAATTAATGAGGTTAAAGCTTTATTAGACGAATATCCAAATAAAATTATTACTCCAATTGATGTAATAGTTGGTAAAGAAGAAACAGATTTTAAAGAAGAAAGAGATTTAAATAATATTAATGAAGATGAATTAATATATGATATAGGTAAAAAATCTATAGATGTTATTAAAGAAATAATTACTAAATCAAAAACAGTATTCGTAAATGGTACGGTTGGATTATATGAAAATAAATTATTTGAAAATGGAACCAAAGAAATTTTAAATGTAATTGCTGATGCAGATGTTATTTCAATCGCGGCTGGTGGAGATTCAGTAAGTGCAGTTAATCATTTTGGATTGAATGAAAAATTTAATTTTTTATCAACTGGTGGAGGAGCTTCTTTAGAATATATTATTGATGGTGACTTACCAGGAATTATTAAGTAGGTAAGATATGATAATTATTGGAAATTTAAAAATGAATTTTGGTTTGGAAGAAATAAAAGAGTATGCTAGTAAGCTAGATAATTCCGGATTAATTATTTGCCCATCATATCCATATTTAAATATCTTTAATCAAAATGGTTATAATGTATGTGCTCAAAATGTAAGCGAATATGATAATGGACCATATACAGGAGAAGTAAGTGCAACTCAATTAAGTTCATTAAATGTTAATTATGTATTAATTGGTCATTCAGAGCGAAGACACGTATTTAAAGAATCACAAGAAACAATAAATAAAAAAATTGTTAAAGCAATAGAAAATAATCTTAAAGTAATTTATTGTATAGGTGAGACTAGAGAAGAAAGAGAAAAAAAATTAATATTCGATGTTTTAAAAGAACAATTAGATTGTTTATATTTAGTGAAGGATAATCTTGATAAAATTATAATTGGTTATGAACCAGTATGGGCTATAAGTGATGGGATTAATCCTGGTATAACTCCTCAAAATGAAGAAATAGAAGAGGTTAATAATTATATAAATGACTATTTTAAAGAAAAATATCAAATTAAAGTTCCGATACTTTATGGTGGAAGTGTTAATTTAAAAAATATAGAATCATTAAAAAAAATAAAATCTCATGATGGTTTCTTGATAGGAGGAGCCTCAAAAAATATTGAAGATTTATTAAAAATTGTCAATATATGTAAACAGTAATATTATTAATTTTTTTTTGAAATTATTTTATTATATAATTATACATATGGGTATACGACAATGTTTTTCTAATATAGTAAAGTAAAGGTGGAATTATTCTAATGGCTAAAGAACTTATTAGAAAAAAACTGCATGACTTGGGTGTACCATCACATTTGAATGGGTATTCATATATTAAAGATATAATTAATCAATTATGTTGTGAAAATAAAATAACTAAATTTTATGATTATTTAGAAGAAAAATACAGTTTAGATAAATCTATTTTTGAAAGCTCTATTCGTTATGCAATAGAAGTTGCTTGGAAACGAGCTAATTACGAATCGATTGAAGAAATATTTGGATATAGTATTGAACAAAATAGAGGAAAGCCAACTAATTATGAATTCATTATTACATTATCAGAATGTATTGAAGAAGAATTAAATAACACTAATTCTTTATAGTGTTCTTTTTTTATGTTAGAATATAGACAGAAAGAAGGGTTTCTATGAGAGTAAGAACAAGATTTGCACCAAGTCCAACAGGATTTATGCACATAGGGAATTTAAGGACAGCTATATTTGCTTATATAATTGCTAAAAGACATGGAGGAGACTTTTTATTAAGAGTCGAGGATACAGACCAAAAAAGACAAGTCGAGGGTGCTATAGAGTTTATTTATGATACATTGAAATTATGTAATATAGAAATTGATGAAGGACCAATTAACCCAGGTGAATATGGTCCATATGTTCAAAGTGAAAGAATAGATGTATATAAAGAATATGCTGAAAAATTAATTGATTTAGGTGTAGCGTATTATTGTTTTTGTACAGAAGAAGAATTAGAAGAACAAAGAAGTATTGCTGAAGCTAGAAAAAAGCCGTTTTTATATAATGGTAAATGTTCAAAATTAGATCCAGCAGAAGTTAAAAAAAGAATTGAAGCAGGAGAAAAATATGTAATTAGACAAAAAATGCCTAAAGACGGAGAATCAGTTATTGAAGATTTAATTCATGGAAAAATAGTAATTAATAATGAGATTTTAGATGATCAAATATTATTAAAAAGTGATGGATATCCAACATATAACTTTGCTAATGTTATTGATGATCATTTAATGAAAATATCTCATGTAATGAGAGGTCATGAATACTTAGATCAAACAGCTAAATATAATTTATTATATGATGCCTTTGGTTGGGAGAAACCAATTTATATCCATGTCGCGATGGTTTTAGGTGAAGATGGAACTAAATTATCTAAAAGAAATGGTGATGCTTCATTTATGGATTTATATGAAATTGGGTATTTACCAGAAGCAGTAGTTAACTATTTAGTATTCCTTGGTTGGAGCCCAACTACAAATCAAGAAATATTTTCTATGGAAGAGTTGATTGCTAATTTTGATGAAAGTAGAATATCTAAAACATCGAGTCAATATGATGTTAAAAAATTAAAATGGTATAATTCTCAATATATTAAAAAAATGTCGAATGAAGATTATTTAACTTTTATAAGACCATTCTTAGAAAAAGGTTATGATTTGAGTGATAAAGATGATGAATGGATTAATCATATTTTATTAATGCATAAAGATCATATTGATTATGGAGAAGAAATTATTGAAGTAACAAAATTATTTTTTAATGATGATTATCAAATATCAGAAGAAGGGATTAACTTTTTAGATGAAAATCCAGAAACAAAAATATGTTTAGAAGCATTTAAAGAAGAAATAGATAAAATAGAAGATTGGAATATTGAAAACATTAAACAAGCCATTGAAAATGTTAAAATTAAAAAAGATATTAAAGGTAAATTATTATTTATGCCAATTAGAATCAAAGTAAGTGGACAAATGCATGGACCTGAATTACCAGATACAATTTATTTAATTGGTAAAGAAAAAGTACAGGAAAGGCTAAATTAAGATAATGGAAAATTTAATATTATATTTACTTATATTAATAATACCTATTATATCAATGATTTATATTCAAATAACATATAATAAATATAAGAAAGTCCTCAATAACAGAAAAATAAGCGGATTTGAAGTTGCTAGAAATATATTAGATGTAAATGGTTTAGAAGATGTTTATATCGTTGAAGTCTCAGGTGAATTAAGTGATCATTATGATCCAAGAAGAAAAGTAGTAAGATTATCAACAGAAATATTTCATGGAGAAACTATTGCTGCCGCTGCGGTCGCAGCTCATGAAGTCGGTCATGCTATTCAACATAAACAAGGTTATAAACCGCTTGTAATTAGAAATATATTATTTCCTTTTATAAATATTACATCTTATGTAGCTTATATTATCTTGGTTATCGCGATAATTATGCAAGCTGTAAATTTAGTTTGGGTTTCAGTTGGTTTAATGATATTTAGTTTATCTTTTCAAATAATAACATTACCAATTGAGTTTGATGCAACAAAAAGAGCTAAGGAACAATTAAGAAAAAATCAACTAGTATCAGCAAGTGAAGAAAACGGAGTAAGTAAAATGCTTAATTCAGCAGCTTTAACTTATGTTGCTTCTTTGACTGCTTCATTATTACAAGTATTGAGAATAATATTAATGTTTACAAGTCGTGATGATTAACGATAGAAAG
>CAYFQA010000017.1:0-3648 GCA_964345145.1 uncultured Muribaculaceae bacterium
TCTGTATAATCCATTATTTAAGCACCTCCTCAATATATTTAACTGATTCTTGATCTATTACTAAATTTTCTGCATTTACTACATCATAAACATTTAAGTCTTCAACTAATAGAACTTCTACTTTAGTTAAATTTCTTGTAGCCATATATAAATTTTCTGCATCTTCCTTAGTAACAAATAATGTTCTTCCTTCTAGTTTTAAGTTTTTCAAAAGTTCAAGACCTTCTTTAACTTTTAAACTATTAAGTATTAATGAATCAACTACTGTTATTTTTTTATCAGCTAATTTATGTGCTAATGCTGATTTAATAGCTAATACTTTTTCCTTTTTATTAGATTTAAAAGTATAATTTCTTGGAGTCTTAGCAAATACAACTCCACCACCAACCCAAATTGGTGAACGAGTACTACCATGTCTTGCACGACCAGTACCTTTTTGACGATAAGGTTTTCTTCCACCGCCACGTACTTCTGCACGTGTTTTCGCTTTATGAGTACCTTGTCTTAAAGAAGCCATTTGTAATCTTAAAGCTTTTTGTAAAACTTCATCATTAGGTTCAATTGCCCAAACGTCTTTTTCTAAATTGACATCAGAAACTTTTTCGCCTTTTAAGTTTAATACATCTAACTTAGCCATTACTCATTACTCCCTTCATCGTCTTTTTTTTCTTCTTCAACTATTGATTCAGGTTCTTCAGTAGTTTCAGTAACTTCTTCTTGTTCCTTAACTTCTTCTGTTATCTCTTCAGTAACTTCTTCAGTACTTTCTACTTCTTCAACTACTTCTTCAACTACTTCATCAACAATTGTTTCTTCTTCATAAGAAATTAGTTCTATTTCTTCTTTCTTACGACCTTTAATATTTTCTTTAATTAATACTAATGATTGTTTAGGTCCTGGAACATTTCCACTTACTAAAATATAATTCTCTTCAGTATTAATATCGACAATTTTTAAGTTTTGAATAGTAACTGTTTCATTACCCATATGCCCAGGTAATTTTTTACCTTTTCTAACTTTCATTAATCTCATACTACCCATTGAACCTGGACGTCTATGAAATCTTGAACCATGAGTTTCTGGGCCTCTAGATTGATTATGTCTTTTAATAACTCCTTGAAATCCTTTACCTTTAGAAGTGCCTGTTACATCAACAACTTCTCCTACTTCAAAAATGTCTGCTCCTACTGTGCTTCCTAGAGTATAGTCGTTTACATTAACTCCTCTTATTTCTTTTAAGAAGCGCTTAGGACTTGTGTTTGCTTTTTTAGCATGACCAATACTTGGTTTATTGGCATTTTTTTCTTTACGGTCAACTATACCAAGTTGAACAGCGTCATAACCATCTTTTTCTACTGTTTTAATTTGAGTAATAACATTTGGTTCTACTTCAATAACAGTAACCGGTATTAACGCACCGTCTTTCGTAAATACTTGGGTCATCCCAACTTTACGACCTAAGATTCCTTTCATTTTTTCTTCCTCCTAATTATAATTTGATTTCGATGTCAACACCACTAGGTAAATCTAAGTGAGTTAAAGCATCAACTGTTTCTTTACTTGGATTTTTAACATCAATTAATCTTTTGTGTGTACGCATTTCAAATTGTTCTCTTGAATCCTTATTAACGTGAACAGATTTTAAAACTGTAAATTTTTCTATTTCAGTTGGTAATGGAATTGGTCCTGAGACTTCTCCACCTGTTCTTTTAATCGTGTCAACAATTTTTCCTGCTGCTTGATCTAACGATCTGTGATCATAAGCTTTTAATCTTATTCTCAATTTTTGACTTGACATTACATATCCTCCCTTCGCCTATATCTGGTACAGACTTGCTCCATGCAAATTCCCTGATTTCTATATTTGAACTAACAACTCAACCTAGTGTATCAGCAACCTCGCACATCTAAGCAGTTATACATTGATGAGTATAGCACATTAAACATAGGGAATGCAAGCACTTTTATGCTAAAAAATGAAAAATCTAGAATTAACTAGATTTCTTATATTTTTTTGTTTTTAACTTTATTGTCAACAACATTATTAGTTAAATATCTATTATTAATTAAAACAGCTTCTATTTTATAAGTTAAATCTATCTCTACTTCAGAACCTTCAAGCACACTTTTTCACATTTTTTATTTAATATATTATATTTTATAATAATTTTCTTTATTACTATAAAATAAGCATTCGGCTAAAGCTTGACCACGACCAAAAACAAACTTCATTTTCATAATCACACTTATAAATTGTTGTTCGCAATTATGTTTTTTCATAATTTCAATATATTCTTTTTTCTTTTCTTTATCTTTTTTATTATGAATAAATTTAATTATTGATATAGCTGTGTCTTGATCAATGTTACGTTCTAATAAATATTCATATATATCTTCTCTAGTCGCGATTACATTTTTAATATTTATTTTTCCTTGTTCAAATAATTTATCTTGATTATCATTCCATACTCGAGCTCCATGACCTAAAGCAACTATTTTGGCATATTCTTCTATTGTCTTTGGTTTTAGTTTTTTTTCTAGATCAACAAAAAACTCATCATTAATAACATTTTTATAACTATATACTCCTTTATCTAATATACAATCTCTTTCGCCTATTCTTATAATAATGTAATGTTTAGTATAATCTCTATAATCCTCTATTGTTTTTAAAACACCATATTTAGTTCTTTTCAAAGTAAATTCTTTTCGTTGATTCCCTACCTCAATATAAGGAACAATTAAATAATGATCTGATAACAATTCATTTAATTGTTCGTATTTAGTTTCTTTAAATCCACCTTCAAATATTCTAAAATCTGGTATTTGTTTTTCCAAATACCAAAATAACATTAAAGAACTTTCCCCTATTAAATCAAGAGATAAATAATTATCATAATATAATTCAGATGATAAATTATATTTAGTTGGATTTATATTATTTAATCCTAATACATATAAAATTAATAAATTATTTATTCTTCCCTTAAAAAACAATTTAATTTTATAATCTTTGATAAATAAATATAAATGGTAAATCAGAAACAATATGCTCTTATTATATAAAATATCTAATTCTTTATAACATTGTTCTAACTTATCTTTATCTTTTGCTTTTTGTTCAATAACTTTTTTAACTTTTTGATATGCATCATCATTTAAAACTTTATATTTCTCTTTTACAATCATTATTTTTCCTCATTTCTTTTTTAACAAAATGATTTAGTCATTTCATCATATTTTTTAATTACAATAATTTGATAATCAATTGCTTATCTCGTATAAGTTTTAGTTGTTAGTTTAGTTCTTTTTTACGATATTTTTGTAACATATTACATCTCTTAAAATTATTATAGCATTTTTGAATCATAATGCTACATTACTAATCTTCCTTTAACAAAAAAATCATTCTACTAATTCAATATTTATTCAATCAAACAAAATATTTGCTTATATTACTAATTTTGTTACATTATCAAAAGACAATAATATTTAAATTGTATTAAGTCTTAAATTATGTTAATTTTATATTATGTTACGGAGTGATTTTATGGAAAAGAAAAAAAATGATGGTTTTTTTGAAACTATCGAATGGTTAGTTTTTGAAAATTATTATGAAAAACCAAATTTATTAAAAGAAATAGATTT